>DAOWCB010000018.1 GCA_030633795.1 Candidatus Aminicenantota bacterium
TCCTTCAATCCTTTTTTTCCGAGAAGTTCCAGGAAGATAGTCGCCCGCAATGCACACCAAGCCTGATTAGTGCATATATTCGAAGTGGCCCGTTCCCGCCTGATATGCTGCTCCCTAGTAGAAAGTGTCAAGACAAATCCTCTTTTTCCATCCACATCCTTGGTCTCCCCTGTTATCCTGCCCGGGAATTGGCGTAAAAACTCCTTTTGGCAAGCCATAAAGCCAAGATAAGGACCACCAAAACTCAGATGGAGCCCGAAGGATTGCCCTTCTCCGGTAACGATATCAGCTCCAAGATTCCCAGGAGCTTCCAGTATTCCGAATGAAACGGGCTCCGCAACAACCACGACGGATAGGGCTTGACGTTCATGGGTAAGCGTAGAAATATTATCTATGTTTTCGATGACGCCAAAAAAATTGGGAGATTGGACTAGAACTGCTGAGGTATCCTCATCTAATTTCTTGTTCAAATCTTCAAAATCAACTTCTCCCCTATCCGAATATGCGATCTCTTCCACTGATAAATCTAAATTTCGTGAATATGTCTGTATTACTTCTCTGTATTGGGGGTGGACACTTTTCGCTACTAAAATCTTAGGCCTTGATTTTAATCTGTGTGCCATCAACGCCGCTTCTGCGGCTCCTGAGGCTCCATCGTACAGAGAAGCATTGGCGATGTCCATCCCGGTGAGCTGGCAGATCAGGGTCTGGAATTCAAAAATTATCTGCAGGGTTCCCTGGCTGACTTCTGGCTGGTAGGGAGTATAGGGACTTATGAATTCTCCCCGACTGCTCAAATAGTCGACAACACTAGGAATCACATGAGAATAAGCTCCGGCTCCCAAAAACGAGAGAAAATGGTGATAGGAATTTTGGTTAGCAATTTCCTCGATCTGTCGTGTTAGCTCCGGCTCTGTCAACGCTTCTGGAACATCCAGTTTCTGTTTGACCCTAAGGTCATCGGGGATGGAACAAAAGAGTTCCTCCACAGAGGAAATGCCAATCTTGGCCAACATTTCCTTTTTGTCTTTCTCACTAAGAGAGATATAGCTCATGTTAGTCTTCTAGGCCCTCCAAGAATTTCTCATACTCTGATGCAGACATCAAATTTTCCAATTCTGTCTCATTCTTGACTTTTATCCGGACTATCCAGCCTTTATCATGAGGATCCTCGTTGATCAGCTCAGGGGATTCATTCAATTCCTCATTGATTTTCATGACTTCTCCAGATATCGGGGAATAGATATCTGACACAGCCTTGACAGATTCGATGACACCAAGAGATTGATGAAATTCCAGTTGCGCTCCAGGTTGTGGCAATTCAACATAAACGACATCCCCAAGCTGTTTTTGTGCAAAATCTGTGATCCCGACTGTGGCATTCTCTCCATCAATCCTCAGCCATTCATGATCTTTTGAGTAATAAAAATCATCAGGATACATGAAAATCCTCCTCTTTTTATTGAGTGCGTGTAATTATTGTTTTTCTTCTTTTTTATAAAAAGGTGTAGGAACGACCTTTGCTTTAATCCGTTTTCCCCTAATTTCGATGGCACACTCTGTTCCGATTTCCGCGTGATCAACGGGGAGATAAGTCAATCCGATGCTCTTTTGAAAAAAAGGAGAAAATGAACCTGATCTCACTTCAGAAATCTTCTCATTTTCGATAAAAACAGGATAATGAGGACGGGCGATTCCTTTCTCTAGCAATTCAAACCCGACAATCTTTCTGCGAACGCCCTCTTCCTTCTGTTTGAGCAACGCTTCTCTTCCTAAAAAATCCCCTTTCTTGAATTTGACAAGCCACCGCATCCCGGCTTCTAAAACGGTTGTACTTTCATCGATATCATTTCCGTAAAGCATGAGCCGGGCTTCCAGACGCAAGGTATCCCGGGCTCCCAGGCCAATCGGTTGAAGGCCATAAGTTTTCCCCTCTTCCAGGATAGCATCCCAAATTTTTTCTGGATTTTGAGCAAGTGTGTAAATCTCAAAACCATCTTCACCGGTGTAGCCTGTCCGGGACACAATGGCTTCCACGCCTTCGACAGAGCCTCTCTCCACCCCAAAGCCAGACATCTCTTCCAAATCAATATCTGTTAAAGGTTGAAGAATTTTATTGGCTCTAGGGCCTTGTAGTGCCATTTGCGTGTAATCTGCGCTTTTGTTCTGTACCTCAATATCAAATCCCTGTTTGTGGCTGAGTATCCACTGGAAATCCTTGTCCGTATTGGCTGCATTGACCACAAGAAGATAAGCATGTTCATCCAGATAATAAACGAGAAGATCGTCCACGAACGTGCCTTGGGGAGTGGTCAAAGCAGAATACTGGGCTTTGTTTGCATCCAGAAATGCCGCATTATTGGGAGTGAGATATTGAACAAAATCCAGCGCCTGATTTCCTGAAATGACAATTTCTCCCATATGACTTACATCGAACAAACCTGCCTTTTTACGAACAGCCATGTGTTCTTGTATTATTCCAGTGTATTCGATCGGCATTTCCCAGCCAAAAAATTCCACAAACTTTGCGCCTGCTGTTTTATGAGCCGAGAAAAGGCGTGTTCTTTGCATATCGCACCTCTGCGGAATGTATTTACTACCATATAATAATCCGAGATGCAAGAGAAGAAAAAGGGGAACAAGAAAAAGGGGACGGTTCTATTTATTACAAAATAGAACCGTCCCCATTTCTTGATAAATTTGCTATAATGGATGGCTACCGATGATTAGATACAAGGCCAATCTTAAAGAACAAATCCTTCAATCACTGATGGATAGATATCCACTGAAGGAATCCCAACTGCATATATCTTATACCCCTCAGGCAAAAATGGGAGATCTTGCCCTCCCATTCCCTCTTCAACTGGCAAAAGAAATGAAAAGACACCCCAGAGAGCTGGCCACAGAGATCGTTCCCCTTTTGTCCGACCTCCCCAGGATCGATAAAATCGAAGTGGCTGGCCCAGGTTTCATCAATCTTTTCTTAAACCGCCGTGATTTTTTTCTCCATCAAGTCGATTCTCTCGATAAACGGACATTCCAGCAAGAAGAAAAAAAAATCATCATCGAACACACCAATATCAATCCGAACAAGGCTGCTCATGTGGGCCATCTAAGGAACGCTGTTTTGGGAGACACTTTGGGAAGATGCCTGAAATACAAGGAAGAAAACGTCGAAATTCAAAATTACATCGATGACACGGGGATTCAGGTGGTGGATGTCACCTTTGGTTTTATGGACATGGAACATAAGACTCTGGAGGACATCCAGAAGATCGAGGGGAAATTCGATTACTATTGTTGGGATCTGTACACCCGCGTCTTTTCCTACCTGGAAAAACACCCTGATTCCCAATCCCGGAAATCCGAAATATTGAGAAAGATCGAAGATGGACAGCAGCCTGAGGCTGAGATTGCAGAGCACATATCCAGACGGATCCTAAGAGCCCATCTCGAAACGATGAAACGGATCGATGTCAGTTATGATGTTTTGCCGTGTGAAAGCAGCATTCTCGGACGAAAATTCTGGGATAAAGCCTTTTCTCTATTAAAAGAAAAGGAGGCTATCTACCTTGTGGATGAAGGTTTGAACAAAGGCTGTTGGGTCATGAGGATCGAAGATGATGAAGAGAGGGAAAAAATCATTATCCGTTCCGACGGAACGGTCACCTACGTAGGGAAGGATATTGCCTATCAACTGTGGAAATTTGGCCTTCTACAAAAAGATTTTTACTATGAACCGTTCATCGAGGATAATGGCAAGACCATCTGGATAAGCACGGCCGAGCCTAACGAACCAGCCCCAACGTTTGGGGACGGAACCCTGGTTTACAATGTGATAGACACGCGCCAATCCTATCTCCAGAAAATTGTTGTTCAAGGATTAAAATCATTGGGCTATCAAAGTCAAGCCAAAAAATCCATCCATTATTCTTATGAAATGGTCGCACTCTCCCCAAAGAGCCTCGATGAACTCGGCCAAAAAGTTTCCGCAGAAGACAAGGAGCGCGATTTCGTGGAAGTCTCGGGGAGAAAGGGACTGGGAGTGAAAGCGGATGATCTGTTAGACAGGCTGGAACAGAAAGCTTTTCTAGAAGTAGAAAAAAGAAACCAGGAGCTGCCTTCGGAACAGAGAAGGCTTATCGCCCGACAGATCGCCACCGGGGCTCTGCGCTATTTTATGCTGAAGTTTGCCAGGAATTCGATCATCGTGTTCGATTTCGAGGAAGCTCTGAATTTCGAAGGGGAAACCGGCCCTTACCTCCAGTATTCCCTTGTTCGAATAAACAGCATATTTCGCAAACTCAAAGATAGAGAGAACTTCGCAGAAAAAGATCTTAAAACCTTAGTACTCGAACAAAACATTCCCATAGACACCCTTCCAGAGCAAGAACAAGCAGACTTTTGGGAGCTCGTTTTTTATGCCTCCCAGTTCGAGGAGGAAATCCAGCATTCTGTGTGTTCGCTGGAGTTCTCTCATTTAGCCAAATTTGCCTTCAATCTCTGCCAAAAATTCAATGCTTATTATCATAAATACCAAGTCCTTGCGGAAAAGGACCAAAACACCAAGTCCCTTCGCATATGGACGATTCAATATGTCAGGGAAATACTAAAAAGAGTTCTTTCCCTTATGGGTATCCCACAACCGGCAAGGATGTAACATGTTTATGAATAATTCAGGATATCAAAACCGAAACATAAATTAGGAATGGAGGTAAAAGAAACTCAAAAATGATTGAAGTGGAACATCTTTTTAAAAAATACGGAGATCTTTTGGCCGTCCATGACCTGAGTTTTTCAGTTAAAAAAGGCCAAATATGGGGACTCCTTGGGCCGAATGCGGCAGGGAAAACCACAACCATGAGGATTCTTACCGGGTATTTGTCCGCAACGGATGGGAAGGCGACGGTGGCTGGATATGACGTGTTCGAACAGCCTAACAAAGTCAAAAGGATCATGGGGTATCTACCTGAGAACGTCCCGTTGTATCCAGAAATGACGGTCCAGTCTTTCCTCCATTTTGTGGCCGAGATCAAACAAATCCCAGCATCGACGAGGAAAGAGGCTGTTGAAAAATCTATATCCCTCAGTACGCTTGAGCCGGTGCGGGGAAGGCTTATCAAGAATATTTCACGGGGTTTCAAACAACGTGTGGGCATCGCCCAAGCTCTGATCCATGACCCTCAAGTCCTTATCCTGGATGAGCCGACAATCGGCCTGGACCCAGCTCAGATCATTGAAATCCGCCAACTCATTAAAAACCTCAAAGGAGATCACACGATCATTCTCTCCACCCATATTCTGGCAGAAGTGACACAAACATGTGACGGAGTGGTTATAATCAACGAAGGAAAACTCATGGCGGCAGGATCGTTAGAGGAGCTCACCGCATCGTTACAGGAAAAGGATGGTGTTTTTATCAGGCTGAGAGAAGGAGGAAAAGAGAAAGTGGAACACTTCCAAAACATCCCTGGTGTGGACAAGGTCTCGATTCGGGATGATGGATTCAGCATCGAATGGACTAAAGGCAAGGACAGCAGGGACGATATCACACGCTATATCGTGGAAAGGAACTGGGGGCTTTTGGAAATGAGATCCCTGGCCATGGATATCGAGGAGCTTTACCTCAGAGTCATCACAGGGGAGACGGAACAATGAGTAACATCTGGGCTGTATGCAAAAAAGAGATAAAGACATACTTCACCTCCCCGATCGCCTATGTTACCATTACTGTTTTTCTTGTTTTGGCCGGTTTTTTCTTCCAGAATCTTATCCTATGGTTCAACCAATACTCCATGCAGATGGCTCAAAATCCCTCCTACCTCCAACAAATAAATATCAACCAGATGGTCTTCTCCCCCCTATTCCACAACATCAGCCTCATCCTCCTGTTTATAATTCCTTTTTTAACTATGAGACTCTTCTCTGAAGAAATGAAGAGAAAAACTGATGAACTCCTTTACACATCTCCCATATCCGTCAAACAAATCATCCTCGGCAAATATTTCGCCAGTTTATTCGTCTTGCTTGTGATGTTGCTGCTGACCGGTATCCTATCCATGCTCACCTTTGTCTATGGGAATCCCGAGGTGAAACCCATTCTCATCGGATATTTGGGTCTGTTTTTGATGGGTGCAACATTCATGGCTATCGGTACTTTTTACTCTTCTTTAACCGAGAACCAGGTTGTATCAGCCGCTTTGGCTCTAGGAACTCTGCTCTTATTATTTGTTTTGAATTGGGCCTCTCAATTTATACAAGGCATATGGAAGGATGTTCTGAATTATGTCTCTTTTTCCCAGCACTTTGATAACATGACAAAAGGAATTCTGGACACTGCAGACCTTGTTTATTACATCAGTTTCATCTTTCTAGGATTATTCCTCGCACACTCTGTGATCCTGTCGAGAAGGTGGAGGTAGGAAATGGAAAAAATTAAAAAAAACCTGAATTACATCGCTCTAACGTTGATATTGCTGGCATTGGCATCATTTATAATCTGGCCATACAAAAAAGCTGTGCCTGCCATTCTGTTTTCCGTTGGAATCATCGCCTTGGTCGTTTACATTGTGATGAACTTGGCTCTTTTGAAACAAGGTTTTAAAAGAAAGTCTTTCATCTATTCCAGCAACCTGCTCCTCGTGATTGTCCTCGTGCTCGGCATTTTGGCCATCATCAACTACTTCTTTGCAAAAAATCACTACAGGATGGACTTCACCGAAACGAAACTCCACAGTCTTTCAGATCAGTCTGTATCTGTACTCAAAGGATTGGATGATGATGTCAACATTAAACTATTTTTCCGTGAGGGCAACTATGGTCGAGCAGGCATGGAACATCTGATAGAGATCTATTCTTACCACTCGAACAAAATCAAATACGAATTTATCGACCCGGACAAAAATCCTGGGCTGGTCAAAAGATACGAGATCGCCGATGACGGAACCACGATATTCGAAAGCGGTGAAAAAGAGAGCCGCATAACATCCGGTTCGGAAGAGGACATCACCAACGCCATCATTAAAATTTCTCGGGAAGAGAAAAAAGTTATTTATTTCCTGGAAGGGCATGGTGAAGCAAGCCTAGAGGAAACCGGTGACAACGGATATTCCATTGCCAAGGACGAACTGGAAAAATTGGCCTATGAGGTAAAAAAACTTGCTTTAGCTCTGGAAGATAATTTTCCCGACGATATATCCCTTCTCGTCATTCCAGGCCCACAAAAGGATCTTCTCCCCAACGAGTTGGAAACCATAAAAAAATACATCCAGAGCAGCGGTCGCGTTTTTTTCATGACAGATCCTGAAACCGCCCCTGGACTGACACCCTATCTGGAAGAATATGGAGTAAAACTGGAAAACGATCTTATCGTCGATACCGTATCCAGGCTCCTTGGTGGGGACTACTTTATGCCTGTTGTCAACGACTACGAACCCCACAGCATCACGGACAAGTTCCGGTACGCCACTTTTTTCCCTTATACCAGATCCGTTACCACAACAGAGGAAAAACCAGAAGGCATCACAACTTCAATTATTGCAAAAAGCAGTCAAAATTCTTGGTCAGAACGTCAGCTTGATGAGCAAGAGGTCACTTTCAACGAAGAGAATGATGTCGGTGGCCCTATTTCCCTTGCGTTGGTCGCCACCATCCAGCCGAAAGAAGAAACACAACAGGAACCGGAAGATGAATCAACAGAACAAGAAGAGGAACAAACGCCGTCCGAAGACATTTTGCCCAAACCTGAGGGAAGAATAGCCGTTTTCGGCGATTCCGATTTTGTGACCAACAGATATTATTACCTGGCCGGGAACGGGAACTTTTTTCTTAACACGGTCAACTGGCTCACAGAAGAGGAGGATCTGATCGCGATCCAACCCAAAACATCCTCCCCTCGCACCATCCAGCTCAGCCCTTCCCAGGGGCGTTTGATTAAATTCGTATCTTTCCCTCTACTTCCTCTAGCTGTAATTATCATAGGGATATCCGTCTGGGTAAGGAGAAGATCTTTATGAAATTTAAGACCACACTTCTTTTATTTGGAATTTTCATCCTGTTGTTTGCCGCCGTGTATTTTTTCGAGTTCAGGAGTCAAGGCGAAGAAAATGAAGATGACATGCTTATCTCTTTTGCCTCAGAAGATGTCGAAAAAATAATCTTTAAAAATGACGGGCAAACGATCCAATTTCAAAGAAAGGAAGAGGAATGGCTGATCACGGATCCGATCGAAGCCAAGGCGGATAAGTATGAAGTAAATATGCTGGCAGACGATTTTTCCAACCTCCGGATCGAAAGAGTCGTGGAGGAAGAATCCTCTGATCTTAAAAAATACGGCATCCCTCAAAAGGAAATAGAACTTTACACCAAAGGCCAGGATATTCCCATTAAAATTCAAATCGGGATGCAAAATCCACTGGATAACACCTTTTTTGCCAAAAAAGTTGAAGAAAAAAGAGTTGTCTTGATCTCGAGCAGTCTAAAAAGCCTGTTGGAGAAAAAAGTCTTTGATTTTCGTCAAAAAGATATCTTCAAATTCGAATCCGACCAAGCCAAAAGCATAAAACTCAAGGCAAAAGGGATTCAATGGGAGGCAGAAAAAGAGGATGAGGATTGGTTCCTCAGAAAGCCTGTTAACGCTCTCGCCCAAAAAAATAAAATCAACGACATCCTGTTCGCCTTGTCAAATCTCAAAGCAAAGGAGTTCGTATCCGAGGAGAAAAAAGGCGAAGAGATCAAAAAATATGAACTCGACAAATCGGACTATGAAGTCGCGATCGACTTTCCGGTTGAAAACAGGCAGGTGACTTTTTTCATACATAAAAAAGATGACAAAGTCCATGCCACTTCTTCAATTTCCCCTAAAATTCTTCAAGTGGAGGATTCCATACTCTCCGATCTAGAAAAAGAGCCGGGCGATCTTCGTGACAAGGAAGTTGCAGACTTTTTCACCTGGGAAGTGAAAAAATTGCAGATAAAAAAAGGAGAAACATCCCTGATACTGTCTAAGGATGATGAGGAGAACTGGCATTTCGAAGAGCCGGCACTCCAAGAGGCAGTCGAGGAAAAGATCCAATCATTCCTCAGAAAATTGGAAGCATTGGAGAGCGAGGAATTCATGGACCCACCGCTTGACCTCGCTGAGTTTGGTTTGGATGTCCCTCAAGCCGAGATCAAAATCTGGACAGGAGAAGAAGAGGAAACTCCTGAGGAACTGACCATTCAGATAGGGACAGAAGACAAAGAATCAAAAAAAGTGTTCATGAAGAACAAACGATTCCCGTATGTGTTTAAAGTGGATTCCACCTTTCTTGAAGATTTTCCCGGACGAGCGGAAGACTGGAGAAGGTCACCCGAAACAGAGAAAAAAGAAGAAAAAGATTAGGTCTTTTTTATGACCACAACTGTCTGGTCATCCATCTGATCGGTATCAGCCGTGAAAGTTTCGACTTCTTTTTGAATTTCTTTAATAAGTTCTGGTGCCGGTAGTTTGGATTTCTTTTTTAAAAACTTAACCAGTTTTTCCTCTTCGAACTCTTTATTTTCCTTGTTCCGGCTCTCTGTTATTCCGTCTGTAAACAGAAGGGTTATATCTCCAGGATGCAAAACGACAGTTTGGGCTTTGTATTCCACATCAGGAAACATCCCCAGACACAAACCGCAGCTTTCCAACCTGTTGATATTCCCTTTTTTGTCCAAAACAATCGGAGGGTTGTGCCCGGCATTGATAAATTTCAACTTACCACTCTTCATATTCAACTCGCAAAAGAAAAATGTGATGAAGCTATTGATGGAAGAGCTCTTGTGGATGAAGTCATTCAAATTTGCTGTCATTTTTTCCATGTCGTAAAGGAGGTGGACTTCTGAGTGGAGAGAAGCTCTCAACGAAGCCATGAGCAGTGAGGCACTGACACCTTTGCCTGACACATCGGCGATCGTGATACCCAAACGATCCGATCCGATGGGCATGTAATCATAATAATCGCCGCCAACCTGATAACAAGGAGTCATGTACCCCGAGATATCAAAACCTTTGAACTCCGGAGTCGCTTTGGGAAGAAAGTCCGTTTGGATCTCGGCCGCAAGAGAAAGTTCCTTCTCCATCTTTTCCTTTTCGATTGACATCTCGATGGACTTGGAATTCTCTATTTTTACCGCGGCTAAATTGCCCAAAAGGGTTAGGAGCTTCAGATCCTCATCGGTAAAAGGTTTCATGAGGGATATTCTGTCAGAATAGATGATGCCGATAATTTCCTTGTTGTCCCATAATGGGACACATACAGCGGAATGGATGTTCATCTTTATGATGCTATCCCTGGATTTTAATTGAGGATCGGCCTGTACATCGGAAATCAGGACGGATGAATGCTTGTTCATGACCATATTCACAATGCTTTGGCTCACCAATATTCTCTGATCCTTCAGGCGCTTGTTGTTTATTCGGATAACCTTAGGAATGAGTTGGGCGGGATTTCCTTCCTTCAGCATCAAAATTCCCCGGTCCATCGGAAGGTTCTCTCCGATAAGATCCATCACATGGTCCAACAGTTCATTCAACGGCATATGCAAAACCAGGGCCTTGCTGACTTCACTGATGACCGAAAAGGACCTGTGTTCTGTTTTGATCCTATCGAGGTCCAGATCCTTTGCTGCCGCCCTTATGGTTGTGCTGATATCCGGCTTTTTGAGGATCTCTTTCAGGTGCATGATGGTGTTGATGTTGGCAGAAGATGGCCCTGCATCTGTCATCTCAACATTTGTGGAAAGTTCTTTATCGAAGACGATTCGGGTGGAACCTATCAGGATTTCATCCCCTTTGTTTAGTTCTGTTTCCTTTTGAACCCTCTTGCCATTCAAAAAAGTTCCGTTTTTGCTATTATTATCCCGTATCATGTAACGGGAATCTTTAGGGTAAATGAGTGCATGATTGCCGGAGGAAAAAGGATCCTGGATCGGGATATCGTTGTCTCCTGACCTGCCGAGAGAAATCTTCTCCTCTTTCAGGATGAACTGGAAGAATTCCCCCTTTTTCGGATAAACAAAGAGTCTAGGCATTTGTCTTTTCTAACCTGAATTATTCATAAAAAATGCCGATGCTTATTATTCCAGCAATATCCTTATATTTTCCTCGGCATTTTTTACCCTTCCGGCGAGCCAATCTCACCGCATCGGCTGCGTTGTAGCCCATTCGCGGTAGCCAACTACAGCTTCATGGGCCACATCCTTGCCACTACAGCAATCTTGACTCGTGAATAATACAGGATACCCGATTATATGCCTATAAAAAA
>DAOWCB010000276.1 GCA_030633795.1 Candidatus Aminicenantota bacterium
GAGTCATTTAAGATGAACACAAAATCTTCGCCACTCAACCGGTAATTGATCGGCACAAGCACGGCTCCGATTTTTGCAGCCGCAAAATAGGTCTCAAAATACCGGTGGCAATTCCTGTGGATGATCGCGATTTTGTCGTTCTTCTGGATCCCTAAGGACAGCAGAGCGGATGCCAATTTATCTACTCTTTCCTTTAGCTGCTTGTAATCAGATCGGTTTTTGCCGCAGACAACGGCCGCATTTTCAGGTGAGCATTCTGAGGTTTTTTGGAGTATATCAAATAGGGCCATTTACAGGAGTTCCACGACTTCCTGTTCCAATCCGGGATAGATTGCCAGGTTGTCTTCCAGGGAATGAACATTCAATATACAATGAGAGACAACTACGATTTTTCCGCTCCTTTTGTCCGTCATCATAAACCTTCCATATCATAATCCTAAAATCTTTGCCGCGTTGTCATAAAGGATTTTCTTCTTGGATTCTTCAGTCAGGCGGAGCTTTTTGATGGCCTCTATATTCGACGAGATAGTCTGGATGGCTGGCCAATCCGATCCATAGACAAATTTATCGATGTTGTTTTCAATATCCGGGAAATATTTCAAAAGATTTTTCGGAGGCAGCCCGGATATTTCCAGATAAAGATGGGGATGGAGTCGAGAAAGGAAAAAGGCCCTGTCATACCAAATGCCCCTTCCCCCATGTGCCATCAAAAGGACAAGGTCAGGGAAATCTGACGCCACCTCGTCCAGGTGAAGAGGATCGGCGTATTTTATTTTCGAGCCCTTGAACACAGAAGATCCCGTATGCACGAGGACCGGAAGCCGCTCCTGTTGAGCCAGAGAATACAATGGATACATTCGGCTATCGTTTGGATAGAAGTGATTGTAGGAGGGATAGAGTTTTACTCCTTTAGCTCCCATTTGGATATATTTTTTTGCTTCCAATTCTGGATGGGTAACCAATGAGGGATTTACAGTGCAGAATGGGATGTAGATATCCTGTCCCTCGCAGAACTCCAACACAAACTCATTCGGGACAACTCCCGTTGTGATGGGACATATGTCGGGCAGTATGACGGCTTTGGCGATGTTGTTGTCTTTGAGGTATTTGGCAAACTTTTCTGGAACGATCAATTCGTCATAGCGTTTGTAAAGCTCTGACTGGGAAGATTTCTGGTAGTCGTGGACCCATTCGTGCCAGTGTTCTTTGAGCCCGATGTGGATGTGGAAGTCGATAACGTGCACGGACATAGCATACCCGATTTTTTTTTAAAGAAAAAGCAAAAATAGTGAACTCATCCAGCAGTATCTCCAGAAACATGGGTATCTTCCTCCAGGGAATGAAGAAATCGATGATCTTTTTTGAAAACCGTCTATCATGATTTTGTCGGCAAATCCCTATTCGCTTCCAGTTCTTTTTTTTTCTCGCCTTCTGCACGGAAAAACTTCCCTTTGGACTCAGCGATAATTGTCCCATCCTGTTTAAAGATTTTTCCCTCGGTAAGAAGAATCTTCCCCTTATCTTCTGTTATCTGTCCTTCCAGAAAGAGTGTTTCCCCGATTTTGGCCGGTTTTTTAAATTTGACTTCTATCTGCACGGTAACGGTAATAATCCCCTGGGCGATTATGGAATAGATCATCACCTCATCCAACAGGGCGGAAAGAATACCGCCGTGGAGTATATCCTTGTAGCCCTCGAACTCTCGGGTGGGAGTGTATTGGGCTTTGGCTTTTCCTTCGTTAAAGAAAAATGCAACCTTCAATCCAATTTTGTTTTTGTCGCCGCACACAAAACAGTGAGGATAGTTGGGAATGGTTTTCATGATGACCTCTTATACTAGACTTTTTTTCTGATTTGGCTCTCCAAGGTCTGCATGACCTTGGTCAGCGATTCCAGGAATGGGGTGGGAGTTCCCATTTTCTTTCCGTAATCGATGATGGGTTGGAAAATGTATTCGATAGGATTTCCCGCTTCCAAGTCAAGGGAGGTGGAAGGCTTGTGATGGCCTGCCCCAGAAAGATAGGCAAGGCTGTTTTCGAAAAAGTCATCTCCGTATTCATACCCCACTTTTTTTGCGACTTCGATACATTCGTTGAGAATTTGTTCACAAAGGTAACGGGTTTCTTCGGTGGCCATAGCTTCCTTCATGGTCAAACCTGTGGTGGCGCATACCGGCATCAGGGCCGCATTGAGAATGGTCTTTTTCCATTCGAATTTCTTGATGTCCTGCACAAATTGTGTTTCTAGGCCTGCTTGAGTGATGAATTCCGAAATCTCCTTGCCCAGCGCTTCGTTATTGCGGGACATGACGCCGAGGTAATTAGGGGGGTGAAAAAAGGACAGCTTGATCACGCCAGGTTCGACAATCATGCCGGCATAGTTGATGACAAACCTCATGACTGCATCCGGACCGAACTTTTCAGCGATTATGTCCTCGTTATCGATCCCATTCTGGATAACGAGCATTTTTTGCCCTGGTTTGTAAATCATTTTAATTTCCTCGAGAAGGGGATCGAGATAGTTAGACTTGACAGTGATGAATACCAAATCTGGATCAAAACGGCTGAGGCTTGCTGTGACATTGCCTGTGCCATGGACACGCGTCGTGAAATCGGTATCCTTACCAGTGATGGTGATGCCGTTCTTTTCCACAGCAGAAATCAAATCTTCTTTGAGGTCGACGAGAAAAATATTTTCACCGTTCTGAGCGAGATAGGCTGCCATGATGCTTCCTACCGGACCGGCACCGATGATTCCGATTTTGTATTTTACCATTTTATTTTTCCCGAATGGATTTCATTTTCCCCGCTATTATATCAAAAAATAGGAAGATTGGGGACGCTCCAGTAGGTACCACCCTATGAGAGAATAATTACACACGAAATCTTTAGACGAGATAGGGTGGTACCTACTGGAGCGTCCCCTTAAAAAAAGAATTCATTTGTGATAAAATTTTTCTGCAAACTCATGAAATTAAAATCATCAAAATCAGGGGAGGTAAAATGAAATTTAAAATTTTCGGGATTTTGATTGTGCTTTGTGTTTTCCTGTGTTGTGCCAGTCCTGGGACCAGGCAGGCAAAAATTTACCAAGGCCAGCTCGAGACCATGATCGGAAAAAATACAGAAGACTTGGTGGCGATCTTCAAGGATTGGAAATTTAGTCTGATGTTTACATGGCAAGAAGAGGACCCATCGGTTGAAGTGATAAAAGAACACAATCGTCCTATA
>DAOWCB010000187.1 GCA_030633795.1 Candidatus Aminicenantota bacterium
CAAGCTACTTTGGGCCGCATTTCCCGACATCCGCTGGGATATCGCCGAGATGATCGCCAGCGGTGACTCGGTCATGGCACGGTTCATGGTCAGGGGTACCCACAAAGGCGAATATCAAGGCCTCCCCCCGACGGGGAACATGTTCGAGACTGGCGGCGTGTGGACGGCCAGCATCAAGGACGGAAAGCTCGTCGAGGTCAGAGAGGAAGCGGACGTTCTTGGATGGATGCAACAACTCGGCATGGAGCTTAAGCCGAAAGAGGGGGGGGAATAACCTATTTGCTGCCTTGTGAGATATGGGCAGGTTCGAGTCCTGCCCTAGGAGCCATTTTTTCCTTCTTTTGAGTCTATTTCTATTCGGATGACAAAGCTAATCCAAAAACAAACTGAAAAGATTATTTTGGGTTGTGAAAACTTCCTTGCTAATCATCTGGATTTAGTAAAAGGAAAAAGACTTGGACTAATAACAAATCCGACCGGAGTAGACAGCCATCTAAACAATCTGATCGATCTATTCCATGAAGATCCCGATATCGATCTTGTGGCTCTCTATGGGCCCGAACATGGCGTGCGTGGCAATGCCCAAGCTGGGGAATCTGTGCCCTTCTACCGGGATGAAAAATACGGTCTTCCTGTTTTCAGTCTGTACGGGCAATCCATGGAGCACGATACAGGAATGCTGAGAGATATGGATGAACATATGAGATCTTTCGATACGGTGGAAACAGGAAAGGTACCGGAAGACGCGATGATTGAGAATGTGGATGTTTTGGCTTTCGACATCCAAGATATCGGCACACGGATTTACACCTATATATCAACACTCGCGTATTGTATGGAAGTTTGTGCAAAGAATGGGATAGAATTCATTGTATTAGACAGGCCTAATCCGATCAACGGGGTAATTATGGAAGGCCCTTTGTTGGAATATCCTGAATTCAGCTCTTTTGTCGGACTTTTCCCCATTCCCATTCGACATGCCATGACAATCGGAGAACTGGCTCAGCTTTTTAATGAACGGTTTTGTACAAAGAAAGCCCGTTTGACAGTGATTCCGATGATAGGGTGGAAAAGGAGTATGTGGTATGACCAGACATCTCTTCCATGGGTAAGTCCTTCGCCCAATATGCCAACGCTCCGAACCGCAACGGTCTATCCAGGCCAGGTTTTTTTAGAAGGCACGAATATCTCTGAGGGCCGCGGTACGGCAACTCCCTTTGAGATCTTAGGGGCTCCCTGGATCGATGGACAAGATCTGACTGAAAACCTCAACAGCCTTCATTTGCAAGGAGTCAAGTTTCGGGAAACCAGGTTTAAACCCTCTTTTTCCAAATTTAATGGGAAATTATGCAATGGGGCTCGCATTTCTGTTCTGGATCGTAATATCTTCCAGCCTTTTATGACAACTCTTTACGTTATCAAGACGGTTAAGGATATGTATCCTGAGCAATTTCGGTTTCATGTGGAATATTTTGATAAGATCATCGGATCATCTTCCATCCGCCATGGGATAGAGAAAGGCATAATATTGAATGAAATCATTGGAGAATATTCATTCCAGCTTGAAGAGTTTTCCGACCAGAGAAAATCCTATTTATTGTACTAAAATAATGTTTGAATTTTTAAAAAGGTCATCAAATTCTGCTAATATGCTATAATATCGCGTTTCCAGCAGATGAGCAAAGGAGTGGCAGATGCCAGATTTAGAAGTTAAAGGGAAAAAAATCGAACTCAGCCAGGAAGGATTCCTGTATAATCCCCAGGAGTGGGATGACGACGTGGCCAGGGCCCTAGCAAAAGCGGAGGAAGGGATAGAAGACATGTCAGAAGACCACTGGACCGTGATCAACTATATTCGTGAGTATTTTCTTGAAAAAAATCTTGCACCGATGGTACGTAAAGTCTGCAAAAACACCGGATTTCCTTTAAAATATATCTTTGAACTTTTCCCCTCTGGCCCCGCTAAAGGTGCCTGCAAGGTGGCGGGTCTCCCGAAACCCGATGGCTGCGTTTAAGATGATCTGTGTTTTGTAGATGAGCGATCTTCTGCGCATTCTCGAAAACGAATTCCAGATTATCGCTATTTCTTTTTTGATTTTTGTTTATATTCTGAGGATTGTTTGGCTTTTCCGGTTTAAGTCCAGCAAGGAAAAAACCTATCCTGAAGGAAACGCCAAAGCAGGTATCGCGTACTCCATGCTAAATGTAGCCATGCCTTGGACCATGGAAACCACACGAAAAAAGCACTTTTTTTACATCCAGTTTGTTCTGTTCCATCTTGGAGTCACTTTAGCCATCGGAGCGACGTTCATCATTCCGTACTGGCCGCATCTGTTCGAGATCAAAGCAATCGTTTGGATTTTTCAGTTTATCGTCGGAGTAGCTTTTATCGTTGGTCTGTTTAGACTCTACCGGCGCTTGGCTGATGCTTCGATTAGACTAATCAGTTCGTGGGATGACTACTTTTCTCTGATTCTGATGATTCTGTATTTTGCCGTAGCTTTTTTGGCCATCCCCATTAACTACCAGAGGTCTGAGTGGCCGCTGATACTCTTTTTTGCCTTGACCGCATTCTTTTTGATATACGTTCCGTTTTCAAAAATCGGACACTATCTCTACTATCCGTTTACCCGATTTTTTCTCGGCAGGACCATGGGGCATAGGGGAGTTTTCGCCAAAAAGAAAAAAAACAGATCGACGGAAGGGTTATAAGGCATGTCCGAAAAAATCAAGAACAAAAGAATCAAAATAGAGGACATAACCAACCTCCCTCTTGAGCTAGAATCTCAAAAAAAAGCCAGCCAAGAAAAGATCGGATCTGTCTCTGAAGGAAAACTGAAGCTTTATAACCAACAGAAAAAGAATGTAGACAGATTCCGCGAACTTCTCAGCGAAAAAATCACCCGCCAACTTGCCAGCTCGATGGTAGCGTGTGTTCACTGCGGTATGTGTGCAGAGTCCTGCCATTATAGTCTGACAAGGCCTGATGATCCCAAGATGACACCTGTGTACAAGGCTGACCAAATACGGCGAATTTTTAAAAAACATATCGATTGGACCGGCCGTGTTTTCCCCAAATGGGTGAAAGCCCGGTCTCCTGTCGATGACCAAGACCTGAATCACCTGAAAAACATCGTGTTCGGTACCTGCAGCGCGTGCCGACGGTGCACATTCAACTGCCCGATGGGAGTGGAGACAGCTCTTCTCATTAGATTTGCCCGTGGGATTCTCACAGATCTCGGCATCGTTCCGGAGGGTGTTTTTAACGTCAGCCGAGACCAGTGGGAAACAGGAAATCAAATGGCCGTTACAGAGGAAGACTATTTAGATACGCTGGATTGGATGAAAGAGGAGCTCCAAGAGGAACTGGATATTCCTGATATCGATATACCTATAGACAAGGAAGACTGCGATTTTATGTACACGATCAATCCACGGGAGATTAAATTCGACCCGCGGTCTATCTCCCATGCTGCGAAAATATTTCACTTTGCCGGCGAAAAATGGACCATGCCCAAGTGGGGTTGGGATCAAACCAATTTTGGGTTATTTTCGGGTGATGACAGATTAGGAGCCTATGTGGCAAAAAATGTCTATGAGGCAGCCGTGCGGCTTCGTGCGAAGAGGATCGTGATTTCCGAGTGCGGCCACGGCTACCGTTCCACCCGGTGGGAAGGATACAACTGGGCCGAATATGATCAAAACATTCCCACGGAGTCTGTGATTTTGACACTCATGCGTTATATCCAAAAGGGGATGATCAAGGTCGATCCTGCAAAAAATCCAGAACCTGTGACTTTCCACGACTCCTGCAACTTGGCTCGTTCCGGAGATCTGCTGGAGGCACCGAGATGGGTGTTGGATAAAGTGTGTACAGATTACCGGGAGATGTTTCCCAACCGGCGGGAAAATTTCTGCTGCACAGGGGGCGGGGGATTGCTGTCCATGGCAGAATACCGGCCATTGCGATTGGAAGTGGCAAAAGTCAAAGCGGAACAACTCGAAGCTACCGGTGCAAAACTCGTCTGTACCATCTGTCACAACTGTGTGGATGGTCTGACTGATTTGATCAAACATTACAAGTTGGACATGAAGGTGGTTCAAATCTTAGAATTGGTTTCTAACTCAATGGTTATACGAATGCCATAAGTGGTGAAATATTTTTTTGTATGCTACGTTAGCAAAAACAAGGAGCGAAACAGTGAGAATATATGAAAATGTATTGGAGTTGATAGGACATACGCCGACAATCCGTCTAAATCGTGTTAAAAAAGGTCTTAA
>DAOWCB010000386.1 GCA_030633795.1 Candidatus Aminicenantota bacterium
AGGTCTGCTGCTAAAGCGGGAGATGCCATACTTGTCACGGGATATCCAGGCCAAGCTGCGGCCGGTTTAAAACTGCTGCAAAATGCCCAATCGAACGAAAATTTACGCGCTCATCCCCTTGTCCAGACATATAACGTTCCTGAGCACCGGGCACGGGAGGGACAAGCGATCGCTCGCTCATGCAAAGCTAATGCCATGATTGATACAAGCGACGGATTCCTGGCCGATCTGGGTCATATCTGTCAAGAAAGCAATGTTGGAGCTTTATTGATCCAAAAAAAGTTCCCGATAAGCAACGACCTCAAGAAGGCTGCGGTTCAGCTTGGCATGGATCCCTACCAACTATTCTTGCAGGAGAGCGATGACTATGAATTGATCGTAACCTGTTCTCCAGAATATGTATCTCATGTCCGCTCAGCGGTTGAAACGGTCAACAAAACACCTATTAGTGAAGTTGGCAAAATCACGGACGCTGTCAAGGAAATTCAATTGAAACTCCCCGACGGAACAAAACGCCAAATAAGCCCACTGGGCTGGGATCACTTCAAATTAAAAGGAGGAGAAAATGTTTGATAGCCGAATGGCACAAAAAGCTGCAGAAAATCTGGAAAAACTCAAGGAAAAGAAACCTCTAGTCCATAACATCACGAATTTTGTTGTTATGAATTACACGGCTAACGCCTTGCTTGCATGCGGAGCCTCCCCTGTCATGGCACATGCTCAAGAAGAAGTAGAAGAGATGGTTTCTTTTGCAGGCGCACTGGTGCTCAACATCGGAACACTAACTCCCTACTGGATAGATTCCATGCTCAAAGCAGGAAAACGGGCCAACGAGGCGAAAATTCCAATCATCCTTGATCCTGTGGGTTCGGGAGCGACAAAATTACGAACGGATTCTGCCAAGCGGCTGACTGATGAAATTGCAATCAGTGTTGTCAGGGGAAACGCCTCCGAAGTGCTTTCTTTGGCTCATGAGGGTTCTCGGACAAAAGGTGTTGACTCCATCCACAGTGTGGATGACGCTGCCGATGCTGCCGTCATACTCGCCAAAGAACTTAACACCACTTTGGCCATCACGGGAGCAGTAGATTTAATCACCGATGGAAAGATCATTTACCGTGTTTCTAACGGGCACAAATTAATGGGGTATGTCACAGGTACAGGTTGTACTGCAACGGTCATTATAGGAGCATTCTTGGCCGTTGATAGCAACCCTGCCGAAGCGACCACAACGGCTTTGGCGTACTTCGGCCTAGCAGGCGAAAAAGCCGCCACACATGTGGATGCACCTGGAAGCTTCCAAATCTCCCTTCTCGATGCTTTATACTCTATCGATAAAAAGCAGATGGAGGAAGGAGCAAAAATACAAATTCAATAACGACTTGAGCATAGAGAATCTGTGCTGATTGAATTTTCAGATAAACTACAGGAATAGGTGAAAAAATGATTATCGCATCCTTGGCTATATTTCCCACAAGCGAAGGGGTATCTGTCTCCGAATATGTAAAAGAAGCCATTAAGGTCATCGAAAGCTCTGGTTTGAAAAGCGTTACTGGGGGCATGAACACAACGATAGAAGCGCCTGATTTGGAGACACTTTTCCATGTCATCGAGAGGGCCCACAAAAAGATTGCGGATATGGGGGCCAAACGGATCCACATCGACCTTAATGTCGATCACCGCTTGGACACAGATGCCACGATCGAATCGAAACTATCCTCCGTCGACAAATCTTAGTCGGTTCGCCACAGAGGGCGGGTTAAACAAGTAGGCCCACCGGCCCCCTTTTTGGAAATTTCCTCTCCCTCATACTCCCAGACTTCCACGCCTTCTTCTTCTAGCAAATGCCGCGTGCGGGGATTTCCGGACAACATGAAACATTTTCGTGGCTCCACGGCCAGAACATTGCATCCCATAGTCTC
>DAOWCB010000190.1 GCA_030633795.1 Candidatus Aminicenantota bacterium
AAAAATATCCCTATTATATTTTTATCTTCTCTTATCAAGGAAAAGGAAGAAAAAATTTACAGTAATAAAGATAAAATAGCTCATCTCTCTAAGCCATATAATCAAGAAAAAATGCTCAAGGAAATTAAGAAGCAGTTAGGTCAAAAGGTGGAGCGGTAGACGCCGACATTCCCATGCCGATCCTTCACCTGCACGATTACCATATTATCCGCGTTTGAGGGAAGCACTGTCGTGAACCAAAAAGGTTCACTTTTAGAATCACAAATTCCATCCTCGGGAAAAATGACCTGCCAATCATTGGGGCGAATCAGGTACTTCACCTCTTTGATATGGGAATTCGCATCCTCAGTCCTAAAAATCACGGACAATCTATTGCTTTGTCTTTCTGCACGAAAATTCCTTATCACTGGAAGAGAGTTGTCGATAACCAGCGGGCGGCTGATCTTCTCCGTTTTTAAGTCCGTTCCTTTTGGATTGGAAGGTGAATCGGAAGCCTCCACTTTAACAAAATAGATGCCATCCGGAAATAGGGATGTGTTAAAGGCAAGGATTTTTTCTGCCCATTTCAGCTCGAGCACTCTCCATCTTGCTTCATCTTCTCGACGAATGGAAATGGAATACAGAAGACTATCACCATTTTCATCCAGAGCATCCCATGTTATGGTTCGATATCCTCTTTTCTCTACCTTTTTTGGAGCTATATAACTCTGTGATTTATTTTTGTTTATGGCCTGCTCGGACAGACCGATTTCTTCTCCCCAAATAACATCATTCTGTTCTAGAGGTTTCAAATAAACTTTATTCGGGGAAAGCAGGTCTAGTTTTGTCAACGACGGAGGAAGATTGGAATGAAGATAGAATAGTGTAGCTTTTTTTAGACGTGGAGACATCCGGCTAGATTCCGCCTTAAACCTGACCATGAACTGTAGATACCGACCTTTCGGGCTTAAGATCTGCTCTCCCTTGGAATTCTGGTAGGGAGGCGACCAATCACTCCATGTACGATCCGGCTCGGCCGAGTTCCCGCTTCTTGTGAGAAACAGTATTATCGCTCCAGTCGGAAGCTCGGCATCCCACTCTATCCTTCCCCACTTGGAGAGAATTTTTGCATCCAGGACTCGACTCTGATACTCTCCTTCGAATCTCTTCTCAGGAGATATGCGGCTCATCCGGGAGGGATTGTTGGACAAGGCATAAATGGCCGTTCCCTGCGCGAGGAGATAATAGACCTGTTCCGATTCCTTTTGAAGGAGCAAAGAAACCTTTTCATCAGCATCGATTTCATAAATTCTGCCTTTGTTTCCCGTGCCAAAAATTATTTTTTTCTTTTGTTCATCCCAAAGTATAGAATAGACCAATTCATCTTCTGATGACCATAATTTTTTGGCCAGCGCCTCAGGGCTGATTCGGTATATCGCGCCGGGCTGCTTGTCTGCTGAAATCCCTGCTTTTCTTGTCGCTGGAGTTGATGGAGTTGCCGTGATTGTAATCTCTGTAGATTGTCTTGCAGGAAGAAGAGAAGCCGCATTTTTTTTCGGCTCGACCACTTTGCCGCCTGCTGCCGCGTAAATATTCCCCTGTCTATCCAGCGCGATGCTTTTGATCTCCTCAAAAGAAGACTCGTACAAAATTGCGGCTTTTTTTCCAGG
This sequence comes from Candidatus Aminicenantota bacterium, assembly GCA_030633795.1. Lineage (GTDB taxonomy): Bacteria > Acidobacteriota > Aminicenantia > Aminicenantales > Aminicenantaceae. The sequence goes on from DAOWCB010000190.1 coordinate 1,650, forward strand.
ATTTACCCTGTAAATGACTCCCCTACCGCCACTTCCTGCAATCAGTTCATCGTTCTGAGTCTTAGTCATACAGAGGATATGGTTCTCCTCTGCTTCCAAGATTTTGCTACCTTCTCCTTTATTGTTGATCTGATAAATGCCCCCGCTTTCACCGACGGCAGCAAGGAGAGCCCCGTTTTCCTCAAACATCAGGTCCCATATATACTTCTCCTTGGGATTGAAGAAGGGTTCCATCTCCCCTCGAGGGGTGATCTTATAGATTTGGCCGTTTGGTGATGTGCCGGCATAAAGATTCCCACTCCGATCTTGGGCAAGACAATAGATATCCATTTCGGGAACTTGGTGCAAAAGTTCGAACTTACTGTTTGTACCCACCTTATAGATTTTTCCGCTATGCCCGGTTCCCAAATACTTGGTCCCATCCGAGGTAATCAGAAGCGAAAGATAAAAATCCTCTGTAGGCCCTTGGAGAGTCTCTTCTTTTGGGCTAAGGGAAAGAGTGCCTTCATGGGATATGGATATCCCTTCGAACTTGCCAGCAATGAAGTCGTCCATTTTATATAATTCCCAATTCTGAGGGATCACGCCTAACAGCAGATGAGCTGTTGTCAACAAAAAAGCGATGATCAATATCTTTGTCTTATTCATTTTATCTCCAATCATCCTGAGTTGGCCTTATTTTATCTTGAGCGGAATCACGGCCAAGCCACTAAAAACATAAGGAATGTTATGTCGGTATTCTCCAAGTGTAGATCGAGTGATCTCGACCGGCGGAGTTGAAGCTGCTCTTGGAGAAGAAAACATTGATTTCATGCTGGGCGGCAAGTTCGGCATCTCCTCGCCTCTTAAAAAAAGTCCGGGTTTGGCGGCAATGATCTTGAAATAAATAAAATTGCGTTTCCTTAGGCTATTCAATAACCTGATCAGCTGATGCAGACTTCGGGGCACAAAACCAGTGGTCCTGTATTGACTGGTCTCGATGCTCTGAATTGAAGCAGCGTCACCTACAACAAGGCTATATTCCGAGCCAGATGGAAGGTTTGGGGTCGGGAGAGAGAGGTCGTCGGCTATCGTTTCTCCCCTAAAATTCCTGTAATAGACTTTCATAGGAATGATCTCACCAGGATATGCATCATACTTCCCTAACCAGACTTTCTCGAGAGTGGCAAATCTTACTTCCTCCGCAACACCGATATCGAGGTCGATTCGATGAATGCCCAACTCTTTGAATTCATTGTTAGTCAGATAAAAGACAATCGCAGCCACAAGGCCAGAAAGATCCATGGCTGCCATATCGTAGTTCCCAGAAAACAGATCTTGTAATTGGATAGGGGGGGCATCATCGAGATAAATATTGCCCCTCAATTCGAGAGATAAATCCCCTAGGCTTCTCTCTTCTGAAAGCACGATGTTCGCCACCACATAATTAACCAGAAGTGGGGTGAAAAATTTGTCATTAGCCACCTGCACCTTAAACTCTCTCGTCTCGCCATCAGCCATCACAAGATTGGCATTTATAGGGATATAACGGGGCAATTTCCCCAGTTCACCGAACACACCAGAAGTTCTATCTTGGACAATACGACCTACTGTTCTGTCACTGACCGACAGCACGAAAGAAGTCTCGAGGCTCGGGAAAACAGCTAATATTTTGGCTTTAGTCATGGCAAAATCAACCGTGCCCAAATTATAAAAAGGATGTCCAAAAGCCAAGACTTTATTTCCCTCAACGTGGGTTACCGTTCCCACTGCAGACATATCCATGTCTCCTTTGATAAGCTGAACTGCAACCGGCGAACCAGCCTGAAGACTCATTTCAGCAGGAGAAATTTTTGGCTGAATCTGGCCTGCAAATCCAGATTGAATCGGAGAAAAGCCCAAGCGGGAGAAAAAAGACTTGGCTTTATCGAACACGCGGGATGAAAACCCGCTGAATACCAGGGGAAGGCTCAAAGGTTTAACCAAACGACCATCGATACTCGAGGAGGGGGGGGGATAATACGCCTTGCTCATTTCATGAAAATCTTCTGATGTGATATGATTTTTTATCTTCATTCGGGGCGCATAACTTGATTTAGGGCTTGTGCTATCGGGGATGGCCATCATCTCTTGTATTGGAGTGATGCCAGCTATAGCCTCCTTAGAAAAAGTTCCCAAAGAATAAGAAACAGCCCCGATGAGTTTGCCATCGATATAAACCGGACTTCCGCTCATCCCCTGTACCACACCAGTCCTTTCCAACACATCGCTTTGTAGTTTGGCTAAAATCAGATTTCTTTTTGGCTGCCAATTGTACAGAATGCCTAAGATCTCGACTTCGAACTCTTCAAATTTATCATCTTGGAGGAAAGTTTTTCCCTTTCCCTTCATCCCTACTTCTATTTGATCCACAGGAAGGAAAGAAACCTTAAAATCTTCAGCCAATCCAAAACTGCACAAAAATAATATTCCAATAAGGAAAATGACTTTCTTTTTTTTCATTGTTTTTTTGTAATTAGACAAAGTGGATTATTTGAGGATTCCAAGTTGCTTTCCGCACTTCTCGAAGAGACCAAGGATTGTATCCAGATCTTCATCAGAATGTGTAGCGGAATAACT
>DAOWCB010000260.1 GCA_030633795.1 Candidatus Aminicenantota bacterium
AACAGATGTCAATGGGGGCAATCAGGCAAGCTGAAACGTCAGCCCGCTGATTTTCCCCAGCGAGAAAAATCAGCTTATTCCTCGGCTCGCTCTCCTCTTCGAGGAACCATGCCCGCTCGCCTCCGGATGACTTCCTCATCAACTTGCCTGATTGCTGGTTGCTTACGTGTAGCGCTGGAGGAAAAATTGGGGCTAGCTGCCGAGTTTCATGCCCAGCAGTCCGATGGCGATGTAAACCAGGCTTCGGATAAACCAGAAGCTGTAGGAGAGAATGAGACCTTTTTTCAATTCGATCTTGAAGATTTCCGATAGGGCAAACCCGAGGATACCGAAAACCCAAAGTTGGAAGAAATCTACCTGTGTAAGCACAACATAAGCCGGAGACATGGTCTCTAGCTTTGGAAAAAACAGGGCCAGGCTTGTCGTAGTCTGAAAAACAGATTCGCGGTTGGAGATGAGAAAAGCACGCAGGGCATTGCCAAGGACCAGATTGATGGCATTGGCATGAATGAACGCCGAGAAGATTTGGATATATTTTCCCTCTGTGGAGGTCAGGCGCCCGATTCCCAAAATGATCAGGGTTTGAATAAGAAATCCTATGAGTAAGGAGATGGGCTGCATAACGATTCCGGTGATAGCCACAAAAGCGGGAGGATCTTTCCAAAACTTCAATTGCTGATTATAGGCCTCTTCCCCCATTTTTGCCCTGCCTTTTGCATCGCTTTCCAAGAGCTTGATCTGGTCTTGAGGTATATAGGGGGCGATCAGCGTCGCATATACGGCGACCAAGATGAGAAGAACGATAAGCATATCCGCCCACTTGGGCTTTTCAGATAAGGCCTTAAAAGTATCTTTGGGATTAAAAAATACACCAAAGAGCCGGCTAAAAAATGCCATTATACTCTCCCCTTCTTTCCTCCCGTTCGATTTTCCCATCTCGAATGTAGATAATTCTCTGTGCTTGTTGGGCAATGTCCGGATCATGGGTGACCACGATGATGGTGTTCCCCTGCGAGTGAATCTTTTGGAAAAGATTCAGTATTTCATTCCCGGTTTTTGAGTCCAGGTTTCCGGTGGGCTCATCGGCCAGAAGCAGGGACGGTTCGTTCACCAACGCGCGAGCGATGGCCACCCGTTGCCTTTCTCCTCCGGAGAGTTCGGAAGGCCTGTGGTCTTTCCTGTGGTCCATTTCCACCATTTCAAGAGCTTTGAGTGTTTTTTCGAAACGTTCCTTTTTGCTGGCCCCCTTGTAGATGAGGGGAAGTTCTACATTGTGGAAAGTTGTAGCTCTGGGAAGCAGATTAAACACTTGGAAGACAAACCCGATTTCTTGGTTGCGGATGAAAGCCAGTTCGTTTTCGCTCATTTCGCTTACCAATCTTCCGCTGAGATGGTACTTCCCTTTGGTAGGTGTGTCCAAGCATCCGATAAGATTCATCAAAGTTGATTTCCCGGATCCCGATGGTCCCATGATAGCCATGAGATCGTTTCGTTTTACGACAAAGGATACTCCGCACAGGGCTTTGACCTCTTGTTTCCCTAACTGATAGATTTTCCATAGATCTTCAGCGGCAATGATGATGTCGTCAGGGGGGGTGATCATCCTTCTTTTTTTTCTTCGGCTTTTATCAGGGTGTCATCTTTCAACAGGCGGAGGGCGCTGTAGGGACCCACAACCACGTCCTGGCCTTCCTCGAGCCCAGATGTGATTTCGATCATCAGTTCGCCCATGATTCCTTTTTTTATCGGCATGAACTTCACGCGACTTTCTTCGACGATATACACGCCTTCTTCCTGTTCTTTTTCGGAATTCTGGTTGTCTCCCGTTTTGTCCCGTAAGGCGAGGGCGGAAATCGGGACAGCCAGAACATTCTCTTTTTTTGCGATGATAATATCTGCCGAGGCAGAAAGACCCGGTTTTAGATTGGCAGGAGGATTTTCCAGTGTGACGACCACCTTGAAGTCTTTGGATTCATCCGCTGAGGTCACCGTTTGTAGAGCGGAACTTCCGACTTTGGTGACAGTGCCTGTTATGATGTCATCGGGGTATGCGTCGATTTTGACCTCTGATTTCTGTCCGATTTTGACGCCGACGACATCTGTTTCATCGACTTCAACTTCTACTTCCATCACCGAAAGGTCAGCGATGGTCATCAGGACGGTTCCAGGATTATTCATCGTGCCCACGAGTGCGGTTTCTCCTTCCTCCACCCGAAGGCTTGTGATGATCCCCTCTATAGGTGCATAATATTCTGTTTTTTTTAAGATATCCAATGTGCTTTGCAGGGAAGCCTGGGCTTGTTTAATCTGGAAGAGAATGGCGTTGCAGTTTGCCTTGGATATTTCGTAGTTCGCTTTGGCCGATTCCAGTGTTTCCGTCGATATCAGCTCTGCATCGAAGAGTTTTATCTGTCGCTTGTAAAAACCATCATCTCTGTTCTTTACCGCTTCTCCCCGGATCATGTCTGCTCTCAGGGACTGGATTCGAGCTCTGTCCCCGTCGGCATTGGCTTCATATTGGGTGGATTCCAACTTGAGGAGAAAATCACCGGCCTTGACCTGTTGTCCCTCTTCCACACCGATTTTGATGACTCTTCCCGCGATTTGAGAGCTGATGTTGACATTTTTTTTGGGTTTGACCTCCCCTGAGGCAGAAATAACGGATGTCAGGTCCTGTCTTTTAACCTTTTCCACCGAAACCTTTATGCTTTTTTCCCTTTGGGATTGGAGGTTGAAGATAATGATAACAGCGATTACCGCAATAACCAGGAAAAACAGAATGGGCTTTTTCTGTCTGCGAAAGAATCCTTTTTTTTCAGCCATAAGATGTTCCTTTATCCTGCACTATTCATAAAAAAAGCAGCGGCATCTTTTATGAATAGTTCAGTTTAAGCGTTGAATATCATATTATAGTACGGGGGAAAAGGCAAAAGGTTTTGCCTTGCTCAAACGCGGGAGAGTTGTTACTATGGAAGGGCCATGGGAACGGAATTCTTTCTCAAGGTAGCTATAGAGGCGGCTCGAGAAGCTGGCCAAATGCTCAGAGAAAACCTTGATGCTTCTAGAGAAATCATTTACAAGGGGGAAGTCGATCTTGTCACAAATTTCGATAATCTATCCCAACAGATGATATTTGATCGCCTTGTTAAAAATTTTCCGGAACATGATTTTGTTGCCGAGGAAGGCTTGAACCAAAAAAAAGGGAGTGCGTATCGCTGGATATTCGACCCGCTGGATGGGACAACCAATTATGCCCATAAATTTCCTTTTTTCAGTGTATCCATTGCCTTAGAGTTCCAAGGATGGATTGTCTGCGGGGTGGTTTATGATCCGATGCGGAACGAGACTTTTTCTGGAACGAAGGACAATGGAGCATTTCTGAACGGAGACAGGATCAAGGTGTCGGCT
>DAOWCB010000243.1 GCA_030633795.1 Candidatus Aminicenantota bacterium
AAAATATCCGTTTCCCAACCACAACAGGAGGAACAAAAGTGGCGCCACCGGAACGAATCTTCCATTTTCTTTTTTGTCGTTTCAAATTCCAACAGTGAAGATACCGATCGTCCGTCCCGAAAAATAGGAGGTTTTCAGCCACAGTCAAAGTTTTTCCTATTCTTCCCCCAACATGATATTTTCCCGAAAGCCTTCCTCTTTTGTCGACAATATAGATGGAAAGGTCATCACATCCAAATAGTACCTTATCTTGCCAAATAATGAGGTTGGATCGAGCGGCATCATCGGCCTGGAATTGCCAGAGTTCTTCCCCTGTTTCTGCATTCAGGCTGAAGAGGAGCCCATTTTCTGTGCCGACGAAGACTTGCCCCCCGCTCTCTGCAATCCCGCTCGTAATTTTGCTCACGAGTCTTGTTTCCCACTGAAGCTTTCCGTTGCGATCTATAGCATAAAGAATGTTCTCGCTGTCGTAGACATAAATGCGGCTCTCTGTAAGATACGGGGGGGATGATAAAGAAGCGGGAATATCTACCTCCCACAATATCTCTCTTTTTTGACCCTCGATACAGTAAATCTTCCCTTTTCTCGTGGAGAAATAAAGGAGATGACCTTCTTTTTGAATCAGGGAAACAATCTTACCTTCATACGAGAGCTCGTGATCTTTCTCAACAGGAAAAATCACTCCTATCGGATAGGGGACAACTTTAGTTTTGAATATCGAGCAAAAATGGCTGAATAGGATTACACAAAGAAGGATTGCGAATTTTTTCATGCCTTCAAAAGACCGTATGATAGCATTTTTTGCTCGTTGAGGTAAGTCTTTCCTTATCCGAGAAACGGGGTTTAAACCAGGGTTTACATAAGAAATGTAAGCTGATATCATTCGAATGATTACAAGCTATGATAAATTACATCCTGCTCTACAAGATCAGAAAAAGAGTTAAAAGAATCATCAAAGAAAAAATTGTGGAAGAAGAGATCGCAACCACGGAAAGTTCCTGCATAGGATGCATTGCTGACGAAATAAGCTGGGAAATTTATTACCTTCTCAAAGAGAACAAAGGAGAAAAATAGCTCAGGTTTTCGCTTTAGTCTTCTTTTTCAAGTCATTCCACCAATCGATTCTCTTCTTGATCTCTTTTTCCAACCCTAAATGGCCAGGATCATAATACTTACGGCCTTTGAATTTCTTGGGGAACGTTTCCATATCCGTGGTCACATGCTCGAAGCTGTGTGCATATTTATAATCTTTTCCGTATCCGATATCCTTCATCAATGAGGAGACAGGATTACGTAGTTGAAGAGGCACGGGCTCGAAAGGACTGGATTCCACATCTTTCATGGCTTTTGCGAATGCAACATAAGCTCTGTTGCTTTTGGGAGCTGAGGCAAGATATATGACGGCCTCTGCCAAAGCCAGTTCCCCTTCGGGAGAACCGATAAAATCATAAGCATCCTTGGCGTTGAGGGCAATGGTCAAAGCTTGGGGATCAGCCAGCCCGATATCTTCAGAAGCAAAACGGACAAGCCTCCGGACAATATATAGGGAATCTTCTCCGGCCACAATCATACGAGCCAGCCAATACAGGGATGCATCCACATCACTGTTGCGCAGGCTTTTGTGGAGTGCCGAGATCAGGTTAAAATGTTCTTCTCCCTTTTTATCATACAGGAGGATCCTTTTTTGGAGAGCCTCTTTAACCTGCTCCACCGAAATTTTGCCCTTTTTTGCGAGGTTGGCTGAAATCTCAAGGGTATTCAATGCCCGGCGTGCGTCACCGTTTGCGTAATCGATAATCATTTTGAGAGCCTGGTCTTCTATCGTCAGGCTCAACTTTCCTAAGCCATCATTTTTGTCCTTGATGGCCTCTTTGAGGATATGGGACAAGGACTCATCTTCCAGGGGCTTCAGCACCAGAACTTTCATCCTTGAAAGCAGGGGTGCGATAACCTCAAACGAGGGATTTTCCGTTGTGGAACCAAACAGAATGATGTCCCCTTTTTCCACATAAGGCAGGAATGCGCCCTGCTGGGCTTTGTTGAATCGGTGCAATTCATCGATAAATATTATTGTCGGCTGGCCGTACAACTTTTTATGGCTTTCTGCTTTGGCCATAACGTCTTTAACTTCCTTTATCCCAGAAAGAACGGCGCTGAAAAAGAGGCACGGGAGGTTGTTTTGTTGTGCCAGGATGTATCCCAGAGTCGTTTTTCCAGAGCCAGGGGGCCCCCAGAATACGATCGAAACGAGATGATCTGTCTCGATAAGTTGAGACAAGATCTTCCCTTGGCCTATTAGGTGCTCCTGACCACAGAATCGCTCTAACGACTTAGGGCGCATTCTCTCCGCCAGAGGAACGCGCTCCTGGCCGGTTTTATCCGTCATGCTCCTGATTATCCTTTCGCAGGAATTATACCAGATATCAATTTAAATGGGGAATTTCCTTTACCTTGACGAACAGGTGAATCCATGTTATTTTACAGGCTGATACACCCATGAACCCAGGGTTGGATTCAGATGAAAAGTGAAAACATTCCTGAAAAACTTGTATACAAACTGGATGAGCTCAGTCGCATAACCAAACTGGATCCAACGGTCATCGACAACTGGGAGAAGGAATTTTATTTCATCCATGCCGGCCAGACAGCCACAGGACACAAGATTTTCAGGAAAAAGGACTTGGCTATCATCCTCCGCCTGAAGGAGCTTGTCGATACACAAGGCTTAACTCTTGCTGGAGCAAAAAGGCGCATCGAGGAAGAATTCGGTTTGAAAAGTTCGACATCTGTCCACTCCGATCGGCTGAGGAAAGCCCTTTATGATGTCAGGGAGCAGTTGAAAGACCTTGCTGCGTCTCTTGAGAAAAAATAAAAGATTTAACCCTCACTTGCTTGATTTCCAATCTTTGTTATAATAAATGGTCCTTTTGGTCGGGACGTGGCGCAGTCTGGTAGCGCACACGCTTGGGGTGCGTGGGGTCGGCGGTTCAAATCCGCCCGTCCCGACCATCCATCATATTATGTCTGCCAAATGCTAAAATGCCTGTTTTAAATTGACAGTATTGGCTTTAAAGAGGTAGTTAAACGAATGAGCATCACAAAACCACTGATCTTGTTAACCAATGATGATGGTTTGTATGCAGAGGGAATCTCTGTTTTATCCGAGGAACTCACCAATTTGGGTCAGATTTATATTGTCGCTCCGGATCAAGAAAAAAGCGCATCTTCTCTGGCCCTCACGCTCCATCATCCTTTGCGTGTTAAGCCCGTCAAAAACAACAGGTATGCTGTGAGCGGGACTCCGGCAGATTGTGTGTACCTGGCTGTCCAGAAGTTCCTGCCTCGGCTTCCCGATCTGATCATCTCTGGGATCAATCATGGCCCGAATCTCGGACAACAGGACACGTCCTACTCCGGGACCGTGGCAGGTGCCAAACAGGGAGCTTTTCTCGACATCCCTTCGATGGCCGTTTCTCTCATTCCCGACAAGGAGGGCTGTTTTTTCTTCGCTGCGGCTGCCAAGATCGTGCA
>DAOWCB010000107.1 GCA_030633795.1 Candidatus Aminicenantota bacterium
ATTTCCGGTTTTAGCCATGTGTTTGAGTTCAACTCCAGATCGAACCTGGTGGATAATCGAACTCTTCGTGGTTGGCATCAGTCGGATGTTGGCCCGCGGGACCTTGATCGAAACCTTTGTCAAGACCTTGGGCAAATCCTCGGTTTCTGTTTCCCGCGTTTCTTCAGTCGTGGCTGCCTCATCTGTTTGGGCTTCTTTCTGTTCCACCGTCTCGGTTATTTCTGGATTCTCTTCCTTATGAGTCTCCGTTCTCTCATTCAGAATTTCCGGTTCCTCTTTTACTTGTTCTTGTTGCACGACCTCTTCTGCATTTTCCTCAAGTGCCTGTTCCTGTTGGGTCTGCTTTTCCTGTTTTTCTTTTTCCATCTCGTTCAGCAAATTTCTCAGTCCGTCCAACTCTTTTTTCAAATCCTGCATTTCCTTTTCTTCGGGATCGGAATTTTTTGCTTCTGAAAGTTGCTCAGCTGTTTCTTCTAGGCTTTCTGGCTCATCCGGAGGAATTTCCTTGATGATTTCAACCCTGTGGCTGTCGATAAAACCGGTAACTTGGGAACCTCTCTTTTTGGAAAGATAAGAAATGTACAACCATTTGGTGGTTTTCTTCCCCGATTGGAACAGGGTCACGGTCGTTCCTCTGGGAATGGAATCGATGACGATACTGTGTTGGCTGGCCTCGAGAAAAATTTCTGCCTCATTGGCGATGACTTCGGCTTTTAGGGTTTCCGCTGTTTCTTTGTGATATATGGCAGATAAAACAGAAGGAAACAAAAGAGCCAAAAAAGCTGCAATAAACAATGCTTTTTTCATGGTTCCTCACCTTAACCTGGGTAATTCATAAATTATCCAGGTTACCCTGAATTTCGGTACGTCCCTGATTTCAATGCATATAGCATTAAATCCCGTTAAAAAAATCATGTTTATGAATAATTCAGTTTGATATATCTAAGGTGTATTATGTTTCTGCATAATGGTCAATCGCCCCATCGGATGATAATGGGGGTGAAATTTTCTCACCCCCCAGAAACTTGATAATCAGCGAGAAGTGAGCTGAGCATAAAGATTAGAAAATCGGATGGAGTTTTCCTTTGATGTTATGAGCTGTGTAATAGCATTTGGGATCGCTGGCAATTATCGGACTGCGAAGACGCGGGCAGGAGAGCCCGTCCCTTCCTTGATCAACATCGGGATAACGTATAGGATTGCTCCTGAGGCTGGTAGTTGATCCAAGTTGGCGATATTTTCGAGGGCGAGTTTATCGGCAGCAAACAGAACTTGATGCACTTTGAAATCTTTGGATTTCCCATAATCTATGCTGGGCGTGTCGATGGCGATCCCTGTAATATTTCTGTTTGTTATTAAAAATTTGACCGATTCCACCGAAAATCCCGGGAAATTAAGCTCTGGAAGGGATGCAACCCCTTGTTTATCGGTGCCCAGAACTTTCTTTTTATCTGGATAATATTGTGTGCCGATTCCGGTATACATGATGATCCAAGCCTTATCCGGGATTCCGCCGAAATCTTTTTCCCAGGAAATAATATCACCAACAGAAAGGAGATAATCCCTGTTTTTTTCGCATTTTTTTGTGACATCGAGCTTGACTGCTGGTCCTATCCATTCCCCCAGTGGGATCTGGTCAATGGTCCGTCCATTTTGAGAAAAATGGATCGGCGCATCAGCATGTGTTCCTCCGTGTTCAGAGGCGCTGAATTCATTCGAGGCATACCACCATCCTCCTTCTGAAACTTCCCAAGATACCTTTTCGAGGTGAAAGGATTTGGCAGTGGGCCAATAAATGGTATTTTTTTCATAGGGATAGGTCATATCTAGCAGCTTTTTGTTATTTTCTTGAGAGTTGAGGGATGTTGTGATCAATATGCAAGTCATCAGAAAAACAAAGCAATTTTTAAAAGAGCCGATGTTTGATTTCATCAAAAACCCTCCTGCAAAAAAATCCCCTTATAGCTTTTTTAGAGCAGCTAAGCGGGCTTTGGCATCGTCGACTTCTGGCATCCCAGGGTCGGCATTTTTCCAGAGGTCGAGAAAACGCTCGAAGTGTTCGATGGCCCTTTCCTTTTGGCCCTGTTGCTCAAAAATCTTTCCCAGTGAGTACAAGCTTATGGCGTAAATATCTCCATTCCCGATTCGTCCCAGGTGAAGAGACAGGATTTTTTCAAACTCTCCCTGTGCGCTGAACAGGTTCTCCTCCTTGTAATAAGCCTGAGCAAGGGCGAAAATAAAATAAGCCTGAATTCGGGGGAAATTATCTTCGGGTGCATACAAGGATTGCACGGCTTGACGCAACTTCTGAATGGATTCCGAAAAATTTCCTCTTTCGAATGCGATCATGCCCAACAGGTGATCATGGAATTTGATGAGTTTTTTGTGCATCCATGTCGGGATCGATTTTTTTATTTCTTCTGCCATTCTTGAAGCTTCATCATAGGATTTCATCTGAGCGTGGGCTATGCCTTTGGCATACAAAGCCATGATTTGTCGCGATATGCTTTCGGCTTTTTGCGCGCCTTCTTCGACGATGGTAAAATCTTCCAGGGCTAGCTGTGATTGTTTCGTCCTGAGATAGAGAAGGGCAATTTGCTCATGGAGGACGGGTTTTTTCAGGAATTCCGTTTCCGCTTCTTTGAATTTTCCCTGTAGCATATACAGATTGGTCATGTTCAATCTGCGGTCGGTGCTTCCCTCTTGCATCTTTTGGTACTGGCTTCGCGCGTGTTCCAATTCGCCTTTCAACAGGGAGATATGCCCCATGAGAATATCATATGTAAGCTTGCGGTTTGGATCCAGAGAAAGTATCTTTTCCAAATTGCCTTGGGCCTGATCATATTTTCCCTTGTAAAGGTAAACGTTGTATTGCTTCAGCAAGAAATCGATATTGTCAGGATTTCTGCGGAGATATCTTTCTATTACCTGATCGGCCTTGTCATACAATCCCATGGCTTCATAGGTTTCGATGAGATTCCATGTGCCGAGGCGGTCGTCTGGGTCGTTTTTAATTTTTGTCTCATAGAGTGCAACGGCTTTGTCAAACTCTTCAAGTTCAAAATATAAGATTCCTAAATTTGTGTTGCCGATGGTATCATCGGGGTACAAATCCAATAATTTCTTGTAGGCCTCCATCGCCTTGTCATAACTTTTTTCCCAAGATTTGTAGTAATCTGCTTCGATCGTGTATCGTTCTCTTTCCGACACCTTGTCTCTGAGGTCGAAGGCTTTTGTGATGGCCTCCAGTTTTGCCGGCCGGAGGCCCAGGTTGCTAAAAGCCATGGCTACGGATCTCCATGCCATGCCAAACTCTGGATCGATTTCGAGAGCTTTTTGCATCGTACCGATGCTTCGCCAGTAATCTGTCTGGAGGTGATAGGTTCGTGCTTCGCTGTAGAGTTTGTATGCTTCGGGAGAACTGGTGGTGATCGTCTCAATCCTGCTGTCGGTGTCGGCTGTGATCTCTTCCTCGGTTAGTTCGAAATGCGCCTTTATTCTTCGGGTCAGTTCATCCACCATGGTGTAAAAGCTTCTTTCACCGATCCCCTCGACGCTTTCCGATCCGAAAAGCTCGCCGGTACGGCCGTCTTGCAGGGTTGTGTTGATCCGGAATGTATCTCCTGCCTTGGTAAAATTCCCCACAAGAATCCTGTCTGTACGTCCGCGGCTTGCCACTTCCCTTAAAACCTCCGAGGAATAGGTTGTTGCTTCCAACTGGTTCAACCTGTCGAGAATGTTATACAGGACTTCCCCGCTTACAACTCGAATGAGCTTGGACTGGGAAAGGTCTGTGATCAGCAAATCCGCCAGAGCCGTTCGCCAGTGGTCCAGGCTTTCTTCTCCTGTGTTATTTTTAAAATACATGACTACGAGCGAGGGTTTGTCAGAGGGGGGAAGCATGGCCTCTCTTTGAGGAAGAAGTTGCCAGACGACCACTGCTATGACGGCCAAGGCCAGGACAGCCAACAGGGGTATCACCGCTTTTTTTGGCTTGAAGCTTACGGTGATCTCCTTTTCAGTAATCGGCGTCCTTTTGGGCAAAACTCTCTCTGTTGTAGGAAGACCCTCTTCCATCGCCTTCAGCTCTGCTAGAAGCTTGTCGATGCTCTGGAATCGTTCCTCTCGTTTTTTTTTGAGACAGGTCAATATGATTTGGCTAAGATCTTCTGGAATTTGCGGGTTTAACTTGGCAGGATCCGGGGGTTTTTCGCTTTTGTGCTTCATGGCAATGCTGATCGGTGTTTCTCCCTCGAACGGGATCTTTCCAGTCAACATCTCGAACAGGATGATTCCCAATGAATAGATGTCCGAGCGTTGGTCGACCTCCCGGAATTCTGTCTGCTCCGGAGACATGTATTCCGGCGTGCCGATCATGACTCCAGGCCGGGTAGTACCCTTGGACTCAAGAGAGCGGGCAATCCCAAAATCCATGATCCTGGCATTTCCCTGTTTGTCGATCATGATGTTCTGGGGTTTGAGGTCGCGATGGACCACCCCCAATCTGTGGGCTTCGTTCAATCCATCGCAGATCTGCTTGGCGATACTGACGGCCGTTCCCACGGATAATTGCTTGGTCATCCTTATCACGCCTTTAAGGGTTTCCCCCGGCACGTATTCCATGGTTATGTAATGTGTTCCCGATTCCTCACTGAGGTGGTACATCCGGCAGACATTTTTGTGGGATATTTTCCGGGCCATCTTCAACTCGTTGCCGAATCGTTCGATGGTGTTGCTGTCGGCGATCTCAGGCCTTATGAGCTTTAGAGCCACCTCTTCGTTGATCTTTTTATCCAAAACCCTGTAAACTCGGCCCATGCCACCTTTTCCCAGCTCTTCGATGATCTCATAGCGTTCGGCAAACATGGCTCCCCTCTCCAGTTCCAAAATCGGAGTTTCGAGCGTCAATGTTTTGGCCAACGGGATTTTATCGGGAGACAATAAAGGTATTCCACAGTTGCCGCAATAGGAGGTGTTTGCGGGATTGTCATACTTGCATTTTGGGCATTTCATCTTGAGGCGTTCTTCAGATTAATCCATAATAGACCCAAATCGAGAAACTGTCAAAGGGAAACGAGTAGGAAAATCTTCTTTTGTGTTACTACTCCATGATGAACAGGGAATCTTCTAATCCTGTGTTGTATTGGACATCGGTAATGGTGAGTATGCGTGATTCCGCTCCGTTTATGTACGTGGTGATTTTGTGCGCGATCAAAAGCCCGTGGACTTTTTTATAATCTGAGGGGAATTGTTCAAATTCCATATCTCCCATCTCCGAGCTGACCGTCCCCGTTGATTTTGTGTTGAGATAGGTTGCACAATCCACATAAAGAGTCAATTTAAAACCATCGGCATAGGTTTGCTCTACGACATAATGGTCTTTACCTTCCAGAGTTTCCTTTCCCTTATATGCAAAGGATATCCCATATTTTTCCGGATTAAAGGTGGCATCTCTAGGCAATGCGTCTCTTTTCATGCTCAATGCATCGTTTGCAGGCATTTCTTCGGTTGCGCCGGTCTGGGGATTGGTCCACCAGGCCATGTTTCCATCATAAGCCTGGGTGATGACCATACCCATCAACTCGATATCCAGACGCATTTTGCTGGGCTCTTTTCTGTAAATCGTTATCTCACCGCTGAGCCCTTGCTGGATCAATTCAATCGTGCC
>DAOWCB010000145.1 GCA_030633795.1 Candidatus Aminicenantota bacterium
CTATGGGCGAGTCAATCTTACTGCATCGGCTTCGTTGCAGCCCATTCGCGGTATACAAATACAGCTTCATAGGCCACTGCCTTGCATCCTTTAATACTAGGGTGGGGCGGAGGGTCTAGGTTCGTGAATAATCCAGGCGAAATTGTATCTGACTCTGTTATTTTGATGCTTTTTCTAGCTTTTCGATCTTTTTCTTTAGCTTCTTTATCTCTTTCAACAGATCGTAAAGCTGGGGGATGGATACCATCGCTTTTCGCCAATCCCGTATGTTCAGATGAGGAATACCCGCGACCATCGAGTTAGCCGGGATGCTTTTTGTCACCCCACTCTTGGCTGCCATGATGACATTGTCTCCGATCTCGACATGATCGGCGATTCCCACTTGTCCTCCGGCAATGACTTTTTTTCCGATTTTCGAACTTCCTGCAATCCCTGTTTGGGCAACAAGAATGACATCGGAGCCGATTTCCACATTGTGGGCGATTTGGACCAGATTGTCGATTTTTGTTCCCTTGCAGATGATTGTCTTTCCTAGGGAGGCCCGGTCTATTGTTGTGTTTGCTCCGATTTCTACGTTGTCCTGAATGACCACGATTCCTTTTTGGGGAATTTTGACATGGATTTTCCTGTTGTCTTGGATGTATCCAAACCCATCGGAACCGATAACAGCCCCATTATGAATGATGACTTTATTGCCGATGAATGATTCTTCTCTGATTGAGACATGGGAATGAATAATGCAATCGCGACCTACCTTGGTGCGGGGGTACATAACCACAAAAGGGAAGATTACAGCCCTGTTTCCGATTTCCACCTCATCCCCGATGAAGGCGAATGCACCGATAGAAACATCCTTTCCGACTTTGGCCGTAGGGGAGACATAAGCCTGAGAATGGATTCCCGGCGCAGGCCTGTGAGGTTGGAAGAAATATTCCACAGCCTTGATAAAGGAGAGCTGGGGGTTATCGGATTTGATAACCGGGATTCTGTCGAAAGTGTCATCGACAGGAATAATAACTGCCGAGGCTTTTGTTTGTTCCAAGTGGCTCCGGAATTTTCGATGGGCCAGGAAAACGATGTCTCCTTTTTCTGCCTCAATCAGGTTCGACACCCCGGATATCAGAGTAGTCCCCTTCCCTTTATAGGGACAGTCTAGCAGTTTTGCCAGTGCAGATACCCGGATGGGAACGGATTTTTTTTCAGGCATGAGACTCCTGTTTTTTGGAGATGCGTTCGTTCAGGACCGCAGCCAATTCAGCTCCCCATAAGAGGATAATCATCGAAAAAGATAACCAAAGGAGAAAAAAAATGATCGAAGTCAGTGCTCCCTTCATTAGCCTATCGAGGACGATCCCTATGGCTGAGAAATGGGCCACATAAAAGGCAAAAATCCGCTTGAAAATTTCTATCAGAAGAGAAGCGATGGCTGCCGCAATAACGGCAGGTTTGGTGTATACTTTTATCTCTGGGATAAATTTGTAGAGTGAAAAGAAAACCAAAAATGTCAGCATGAACGGGAGAAGATACTGCACAAAAAAATTATTGATAAGGGCGACTATTTCCGGATTGATATTATTGGCCACGAACGGGCTTTCTTGGAGTGTGCGATTTAAGGCTGTCCAAATGGCTGTGATCGATAGGGAGATCAGCATGATAATGCCGATAACGAACATAATCAAGTACTCCATCAGACGGTTGTAAAAAAAGGATTTTTTGTAATCGGCTCTGAAGATGAAATTGATCGAATAAATCAAGTTGGAGAATAAAAAACTGGCGGCAATGAAAGAACCTGCCAGTCCAAACCATCCCAGATTAGCGATGTTTTGGGAAAGCTCTTGGACTCTCTTAAAGAAATAGGGATCCAGCTGGGCGAAGAATTCCTCAGAGAAAATATCGAGACTGCGGACAGCGAGTTCTGAGCTGCCTAGGATTTTAGTGGTGGCATAGGCGAAAAGGGCTGCCAACGGAATCGAACACATAAGCGCAAAGTAAGAGATCGTGATGGCAAAATTTCCACATCTATCGCGATGAAATCTTTGCGCAGTGGTCTTGATGATACCTAAGACCGGAAAATTCATTGGCCTTCCTGTTTGGAATTATTTTAAGAAGTAGTTGCCCCACTGAATCATGATGATAAATATGGCGATGAATAAAGCATAGATGACAAGAGTTTCGATCAGCACGAGTCCCAACATGACCAGGAACCGGATGTGTGGAGCAGATGCGGGATTGCGGGAGATGCCCTCACAGGCACTGCTGATAGCTTTGGCTTGACAAAATGCCCCGGCTGCAGCTGCCAGGGTGATGACCGCCCCGCTGACAATGATGGCCAACTTAAATAACGAGCCCGCTTGCGGATCGAAGACTTTTTCCTGGGCGAGTAGAGGCATGCTCATAAGAAAAAGAAACACGGATAAGATCATGATAGGCTTAAGATGTTTTGCCATATTCTTCCTCCTAAAATATTAATGTTCCTCTTCATGTGCCACAGCTCCCGCTATGTAAATACAACTCAGCAGGACAAAAACATAAGCCTGTACGACTGCTGTTATTATGGCGATTGCCATGAAGGGGAGGGGGAGCAAAAAAGGTATGATGGAAGCCATGATCAGGATAAGCAATTCTTCGGCAAAAATATTCCCGAATAGTCGCATCGAAAGGGAAAGAGGTCGAGAAAAATGACTGATTATCTCGATCGGGACCATCAACGGAGCTAAAAAGGGTATCGGGCCCATGAAGTGTTTGAGGTATTTAAGCAATCCTTGGGATTTGATCCCCTGCCAGTGATAATAGAGAAAGACGGTCAGGGCGCATCCTACCGTAACATTAAGTTTACTGGTGGGAGACATAAATCCAGGAACGAGACCCATAAGATTACAGGCTAGGATAAATAGCCCGACGGTTCCTACCAACGGTAGGTATTTTTTTCCATCTTTTCCGATAAGATCGGTCAACAGACTTTCGAAAAATTGAATGATGAGTTCCAGCACATTCTGAAGCTTGGACGGGATAAGGGTGGGTTTTTTAGAAGAAAGGGAAAAGAAGAGGATCAGGAGCCCAGCCGCAATCAAGCTCATGACAACGTAATCCGGGATGAGGTGTTCAGGATTTTTTACCTCGATTCCCACGAGTGCGAAAAGAGAGGAGAGAGGTTTACTAAGTATCTTGTTGATTAGCTCAACTATAAATAAGCTGTGTTCTAGTTCTTCCATGTTTTCAGTCTGGACATAACGGTTACGGCTTCAAACAGAAGGACACCTATTATCGACGAAAATCCTGCTGCAAACGCTATGATCTTGTTTGAAAAGAAGAAAATTATAATAAAAAAGATAGCAAGAATCAACACGAGTCTTAGGCCAAAAACTATGCCTGAAGTTTTTAGAGCTTTCCTTTTTTCACGAAGCAAAACTTTGGATAATGTTTGATTAAGCCAGATAAAATTTAGAGTGGAAACAGTTCCTCCAACCAGAACAAAAAAACCTGCCCCGATATTAAACAGAAAAGTTACCACAATAGCCATAAGCAAAGACAATCCGAGGATTTCCCTGGGAATCCGTTTCAGGATCTTTTCTTCGAGAGGATCTCCGTTCGATTGAGTGTTATTTTCCATTATTTTTTTCCATTTCATCCTTTCCCTTATCATCTTGCAGCCGATTGAGCCCCCGTAACAGGTTGGTGATACCGCTTGCCGTTCCTAAAAGGAAAAAAATTATCAGCATCCATGGTTGCGTCTTGAAAGCCTTGTCAAGGATATATCCGAGAAAGAGACCCACAGCTATCGAGGAAGGCAGCATGAGCCCGAGGGAACTCATTGCCATTATTTTTTTGGTCTCGGCTCTCCAGGGTTCTTTGTTCCTGAGCATTTATCGAGTATTATCATCAGATTAGCTGAAGGAGTCAAGCCATTCAGGAGGTCAATCGAGTTGATTCCAGAGAGGGAGTGTGTTACATTTTTTGATTGGTGTGAGATAGTGCTATATGGCTAAATCTAAACTGATCTTTCCGCTTTTGCTTTTCATCTTTTTCTCTTGGGGTTTCCTTTTCGGGCAACAGACCGAATTCTCCTCTGAGGAAATCAAGATAATTGCCCGCTTTTGGGAAAAAAAGGGCGATCTCATCTCTGCCACGGGAAATGTGGAGGTGTACTATAAAAATGTCACCATATTGGCGGATGGAGCAGAGCTGGATATTGAAACCAAGGATGTGTATGCCTGGGGGGATGTGACGATCCGTTCACCGGAAGAAACTGTGAGCTGCGAGGAGGCCCGCTTCAACTTGGATTCTACCAAAGGCGAGCTCAAGAAAGTCTATGGTATGATTCAACCCACCATCTTATACCAGGCCGAGTCGATCGACCGGAAAAGCCAGGACCTTTTTGGCTTCAAAAAGGCCAACTTTACGACCTGCACTCAACGGGTTCCCCGCTGGCAATTTTCCTGTTCCCGGGCGAATCTAAAAAAAGATGATTACATGGAAATGTGGAATGTTTTCTTAAAAGTGAAAAAAATTCCGGTCTTTTATCTTCCCTACATGCGTTATCCCTTGAATAAACAGAGGGCTACAGGTTTTTTGATGCCCCAGAGCGGGTATTCTGGCCAAAAGGGAGCCTTTTATTCCCAAAGTTTCTACTGGGCCATAAAAAGAAACATGGACGCAACGTTCAATATTGATTATTTTGGGGATAGAGGATTGGGCGGCGGCCTCGAGTATCGGTATCTCTTTTCAGAGGGAACAGGTGGCCTGCTGAATTTGTATTATTTTCGATTCAACGAAAGAGCTCCAGCAGAATCCCCAGAAAATGCTTATATTGTTCGCTTCAAACACAACCAGACACTTCCTCTCCAGTTTAAGTTAGTGGCCGATGTGGATTACCAGAGTTCCTTTGATTTTTTAAGAGAATTCGATAACAATTTCAGGCGGGC
>DAOWCB010000252.1 GCA_030633795.1 Candidatus Aminicenantota bacterium
AAGACAGTCGCTAGTAAAACAATGAATTTATTGTTTATGGACCATTCAATAACTTTTTGAATCATGGTGTCTGCCTATCGTATCCAACATTTTAAAACTGGTGAGCCCTAAAATGGTGAGCAAATGTTTTCAAAACCAGCAGCTTTTTATTGTGCGACCTTTTTTACCCCCTATTCCATATCCTCGAAGAAGTCTTCTTTTTCAATTTTTTTGGCATCCATCATCTTCTGGACCGCCTCTTTGAGTTTTGACTCAGAATCCAACAAAAATTGCCCTGATGTGACTACAGACTCTCCTTCAATCAGACCAACCATAACCTGGACGTTTCCGTTATCCAGTGATCGACCGAGGATGACATCCCGGGGATTGAACTTGGCCTTGTCCTGTATTACGAATACAACATTCCTTGCTCCTGAGCGTATCACGGCCTCTGAGGGGATGATCAATCCCTCTTTATCGGTAACGGATTTTATGCGGACATCCGCATACATGTCGGGCTTAAGCTCATTGTTCGGATTTTCAAACTCCAGCCGAATCACGACATCCCGCGTTTTCGGCTGGAGATAGGGATAAACATAAGTCACCTTTCCCGAAAAAGTTTTACCGGGAAGATAGGAAAGGGTCATTTCAGCGTCCTGTCCCTCACTCACCCAGGGCAGTTCGTATTCATAGATATGGGTTTCAACCCATACTCTCGACAGATCGGCTATTTGGAAAACCATGGTTCCGGCTCTGACAAATACACCTTGCTCCACATTTTTCTGGATTACGAACCCGCTGAATGGGGACCGGATCATCAAAGTTTTTTTAACCTGCCCGGTCCTTTCGATTTCACGGACTTCGCTCTCTGCAACATCAAAATATAGGAGTCTTCTGCGAGCAGATTCCAGGAAATCTTTGTCCTTTTTTCCCGAAATCCGTTCCAGATATCGACGTGCAACAAGAAACTCCTCTTGGGCTGCAACGAGCTCCGGTGAATATAATTCGAAAAGGGGCTGGCCTTTTTTCACGAACTTGCCTTTGAAATCCACATAAAGCCTTTCAATCCAACCGCTGATTTTCGGGTTCACTTGGACGGTTCGTGTCTCGTCTGCTGTAATGTGACCATATGTTCGAATCGTATGGACAAGGGGACCTTTTTTAACCACTGCTGTTCGGATACCCATGTTCTGCTGGATCACAGGGTCAATCTTTATCTCAGAACCGCCCCCTGCCCCATCCTCATAAACGGGCACCAGGTCCATCCCCATAGCGCTTTTCCCCGGCTTGTCGTAAATCTCATTGGGGTTCATTGGAGCTCGCCAATAGAGTATTTTTTTTTGACCGGTGCCTTTTTTTGTGTGATCGTCGGCATTTGTTATTTTCTCGGTGGCCATTTGGGCAGGACGGGTTGTGTGCTGACGAAGCCCAAAATATCCATAGAGATATACTCCTCCGCCGGCAATGATTAAGGTCAGAATCACGGTGATAAATATCACCCAAAAAATAGAAGTGGATTTATTAGCGCCGTATTCCTCCATGGTTCTTTTCTCCTTTTATTCCTGGACCGACTTCATACTCTAATACACTTTATAATGCTTAATCTCTGAGTGTCGTTCCTACGGCCTTTTCAAGCTCTGCATATGCGATTCCAATATCTGTCCTCTTCTTTTCCATGGTCAGATTTGTTTGGAGCCACAAGGTATAGGAAGAAATAACATCGGCAAATGACACGTTACTGGATTCATATCCTCGGGTGGAAACATCAAGGGCTGCCTTAGAGCGATCAACGATGCGGCTATGATAAAGAGTTTCCTCCCGTATAGCCCTGTCAAGCTCAAACCAGGCCATCCGTACCTTTGTGGCTGCAGCCTTTTCTGCCTTGCTGAGGTCAGCCCTAAGAGCGGCAAGCTTGTGTCTGGTCTGGCGCAGATAGGCATCACTCGAACCATACCAGGGCATTTTAGGTAATCCTGCCCCTTCAGATGCGCTAACTGAAACGGGGAATGTTTCTTTCTTGGCAATGGTCCCAACCTTTTGAACCGCCTCATCTTCATATATTGAAAAATTTAATGAAAAGGTTGGAAAAATCATGGTCTCGGCCATCTCGATCATGCGCTCCATTTTTCCGATCCTGGCACGTAATCGCCGGAGCTCCTGTTTTCTCTCAAAGGCGATATCGTAGAGCTTTCTGAGGGAGGGGAACTTTTTCCGGGGTTCCGTTCCAATGGGGGATCCGAGTTTTACATCCTGTTTAAGGTTTAGTCCTTCGAGTATCCTAACCTCTATATTTTGTTGCATTTCTTTTAATGTAAGAAGGTTCTCATTCAGTATATCCCGTTCTATACCGACCTTAATCACATCCTGAAAACTCGTTTTCCCGGTTTCATATCGAGTAATGGCCACTTCTTCGAGGTGTTTGAGCAGGTTAAGCATCTCTAAAGTAATCTGTTGATCTTTGCGGTTATAGAGGAGGTTCCAAAAGGATGCCCTGATCGATGTGATGGCATCACGACGAGCCACTTCCAGAACTTCCCGGGCAATCCGTACTTCCTGCTCAGCGATCTCTCCCTTGAGTGCGAGGACCCCCGGGAAGGGAAATTTGATTTTAACGGGATCCTTACCTTTCATTGGACCAATTCCTGTCATTACTCCTTCTGTAAATGCCGTATATCGTCTTAGGATTTCATCGAGAGCCGTGACCTGGCTGAGCCCATCGATGGCGGCTCGAAACCTTTTCTCAGCCGACTTGACACCAGGATTTCGCAGTAGCACTAAAGTTTCCAGGCTTTTTAATGAAAATTTCCCCTTCAACATTTCCGCCGTTGCACGTTCATCCTGGGCTAATTCCTTTATTGTATTGAAAAATTTTGGATCGGCACGAAAAAAGGCATATTCAGACTCCTCGATCTTCAGAGATCTTTCCCAACGGGAAATAGCTGCATCTATACGTTTTTTTTCCGCTTGAAAACCCGAATCGACCGGAGGTTTTTCCGATGAAAACGCATTCTCTTTTTTGGGCAACAGATATGTCGGCGGTTTGTATGAATCAAAGTCTTTTTTAAGATCATCATAGCCCGCCTGCGCTTTTGCGGCTGTCAAAATAATCCATATAAATGCAAGAACTATTTTAGCCTTCATTTTTCATCCTCTCTTAATTTACTACTTGACCGGTCGTTACGCAGGATAATGCTCTGTCCCACGAGCTGCTCAATGCTTGCGAGATACTTTCCATAATCCGCACTCGCCCGTTCAAATGTTAGTTGAAAATTGTACCAGACAGCTTGTGCTTCCACAAAATCGCTGAAAGAGGATTCTCCGTTTCGGAACCAAACTTCTGCAATTTCTATGGCTTTTGCCGCTTGCGGTAACAGTTCATATTTGTAAAGCTCTGTTAATCTTTTTGCATTTTCCAATCGGAAATAGAGGGAACGAATTTTTTGACGGACTTGGTTGACCCGTATCGCTTTTTCTTCTCTAGCCATTTTCATCTCAGCGTATGCGCGCGCTAC
>DAOWCB010000166.1 GCA_030633795.1 Candidatus Aminicenantota bacterium
CGGCGGCATTTTTTTATGAATATTCAGGTTGAATAGGAAAAAATGGGTTTTAAAGAAGTAATCGGAAACAACGGGGTGAAAAAAATTCTCCACCGGGCGTTAAAACAAAAAAAGCTTCCCAATTCTCTGCTTTTTGCCGGTCCTGAGGGGATAGGGAAAAAACAGACCGCCTTGGTGGTTGCCAAAACGTTGAACTGTTTGAAAAAAACTTCGGATGCTTGTGAGGAATGCACCCATTGCATAGCCATCAACAACGGAAATTTTCCGGATGTGATGGTTATTTCTCCGGCAAAAGATGTGCTCAAAATTGATCAGATGAGGTTGTTGAAAGATACTGCTTATCTGAAACCGATGGTGGGCCGCAAAAGAGTTTTTATTATTGTGGAAGCCGAAAAAATGAACGATGAGGCCTCGAATTCTCTTTTGAAAGTTCTGGAAGAACCACCGGCTTTTTCTCACATTATCCTGGTTACTCCCAATCCCTACAGGATCATTCCTACCTTGAAGTCCAGGTGTCAGATATTTCAGTTCTCTCCAATTCCGAAAGGAGAGATACAGAAAGCTCTTGTAGCCAAGGGGTTCCAGCCGGAAAAAGCACAAATTCTATCTCTCCTTGTGGATGGGAATCTTAAAAAGGCCCTCTCCTTGGAATGGGAAGAGGTCCGATCGCAGAGAAATCAGGCATGGCATCTTTTTCTAGCGTTGCATAAGAGGGAAAAGGCGGCACCATTGTTGAAACAGTTTAGCCAGTCACGTGCCGTTATCAAAGAAGAGTTGGAACAAACTCTGGAAATTCTTTCCTCGTTTTGTCGGGATGTCATCCTGATCAAGGAAAAGGCAGAGCCGGAATTCTTGCTGAATCCTGACTTTGAAATGAATCTCGATGAAGTGGCACAATCCGTAACATTGAGCCAGGCAATGAATTTCCTCAACGAGATTGATTTTACTATTGCTGCTTTACGGAGGAATCTCAACGTGAATATTCTCGTGAGTTCGATATTTTCGAATTTTTTGGAGCAGAGTCATGTCTGACATTATTTGTGTCGTATCCGAACGTTTTGGTAAGCTCTACTGGGTTAAAAAAGAGGATTTTGACATTAAAAAAGGAGATCATGTCATTATTGAGTCTGAGCTGGGGGGCGAACTGGCGGTTGTTAAAAATATATCCAGCAAAGTCTGTGGATCTTCCGTATCTAATAAGGATATTGTCGAAATAGTCAGCATTGCCACAGAGGATGATATAAAGAAGTTTGCCTGGCTCGAGAAGAAAGAAAAGAGCGCGTTCCATTTTTGTCTTCAGCGCATCAAGGCTCGAAAACTCCCGATGAAACTGGTTAGAGTAAGGTACTTTTTCAACGAGAAAAAAGGAATATTTTATTATACAGCTGACGGCCGCATCGATTTCAGGTTGCTTGTGAAGGATTTGGCCAAAGAATTTAAAATGCGTATCGAAATGCGCCAGATCGGAGTTCGAGATGAAGCTAAGATGATCGGAGGTCTGGGCGTTTGCGGAAGAACTCTTTGTTGTTTCAGCTTCCTGAGGAATTTTGAGCCTGTTACCATCCAAAAGGCAAAAAAACAGCAGATTGTGATCAATCCCACAAAGATCTCAGGCTTATGCGGACGTTTGATGTGCTGTTTGGCTTTTGAGGAAGAGACTCCTGGACGGATGTATGCCGAAGAGGAGAAAGTCGAAGAAAATTAGGGTTTATTTCGAGGTTACGAAGCAAAACTGAACTCTACTGGAAACAGCGATCAGAGTTCCCTCTGCCGAAAAAGCCTTAACCTGCCAGGAATACTTTTTGCTGGGAGCCATCAAGGATTTGATGTTTTCTGAAAGAGTCACAAAGTTGTCCATTGTGGTGGTGGTCCAGAGCAGTTCCTCCTGATGGTAGATGAAGAGCTTGTACTCTGTTTTGTTTCCTACGCTCTGCCATCTGAATTCCGAAGGGACTTGATCGAGGTTGTCGATAACAGGAGAAATGAGGGCTATTGAAGACCCTCTGACAAGATCATCATTGATAAAGAATTCGGGGGAGGTTGTTTTAATAAAATTGGGAATGACGCCTATTGCCACAACGAGAATCAGAGCTGCTGAGACAGCAGCCATGGTCCACTGACGAGGCGTGAGGAAAGCCAGTACCGATTCCAGCCTTGAGCGTCTGGTTTTCTGAGGAGCGTAGACGTCACGGAAGATCTCACTGCCATTGGCTTTGATAACGGTAATCATCTCATCTGTTTGTTCCATTTTTTCAAAGCACTGAGGGCAGTTAAAATAATGTTCTTCAAACTTTTCCTTTTGTGTTTCATCGAGCCTGTCGAACAAATAATCGCCAATCATATTTTCTAAATTGCATTTTTTCATCTTGCTTTCCTCTCCAAGAGTTTCATCAATTTAGTCGCTCCAAGCTCGGAAAGTTGAAAAAATCATTCCTTCATGACCTTTCTGAGGAGTTTTTGGGCGTAGTTGACACGCTCGCTCACCCTTCGGGAACTTATGTTGAGCTTTTTGGCCACCTCATCTCGTGAGAGTTCTTGATAGTAGTAAAGGTATAAAACTTCCTTGTATTTGGGGTTGAGTTTTTCGATGGAATCGGCGATCCACTGGGCTCTTTCCCTGTTTTCCACATGTTCCTGAGGGGAAAGGTATGGGTTGGGCTCTGGCGCATATTTCAGTACTTTGCTCTTTTTCCGGATGAAATCGATGATTCGGCGGGAGGTGATGGTGTAGATGAATGTTCCGATCGAAGAGTCCCCTCGAAACTCGTCTTTTTTGAGCTTTTCGACAACATTGATCATGATTTCATTCACGACGTCTTCCCAGTCTGGTGTCCTAACGCCGATGGATTTTTTTACACGGAAACTGACTACAGGCCTGTACTTCGCTACGATGGCATCAAGGTCGAGGTCCTTATTTCTTTTTTCCACTTTGTCCCATTATATAGCCACACTTATACGATGACAAGTGTCTATGGCATCCTCTTTTTCTCGTGTGTGCGTATTTAGCCTGGAAGAGAACCACCTGGAATAATAAGAAGTAGCGGTATTTTTTATGAATTATTCAGATTCAATCTTTGAGGTGCAGTTGCGACTAAAATTTTCGCTCTTAAAGAACTGGAGGACAAAAATGGGGGCCAATGATCAAAAAATGATTAAGATGAAAGATGAAATGGACTTTTTTACCCTGATTGAAAGAAAACTGGAACAGCAGGGATTTGAGGTTCTCGAAATATTGCCTCCGGACAGGAATAGTAGAAATAGATTAAAATCGAATTTTACCTTCAGATCTAAAAGTCGTTTTGCCTATTGATGCGCGGGATTTATCAGGAAAATATCAGCTAAGATCTCCTAGAGGGGAGAAGTTTCAATTTATTACACAATCTACCGACTAAACGTGTGCTTATGGAAAAGAAAATACTGCACCAGCAATCTAGGACTCTTGTGATCGAAGACGAACACGGAATGAAAACATCCTACTATCCCAGTTTGACCTGGAATGGTTTGGGCTACTCTTTTCCCACGGAGCAAAAGGGTATTCCGAAGTTGAAGGAAAGCCAGATGTTGTTGTCGCAGTTGGATTTTTTGACTCAGGAAGCGCAGGAATCCATTCCGAAACTTGTGGACATCGGCAGATCGAGGAAGATATTTTCGGCCAAAAACATTCTCCGCGATATCAGCCGCCGGCATGAGTCTTTGAATCAGGATTATTTTTATGCCTCTGACAAACTATTCCTGGAGAACCAGGCTTATCTTCATTCCGATCTGTTGTATTTGATTGCAACTACAGATGGCAATGAGGACACGGTCGGGCACTCCCAGCTTGTCGCTCGATACTCGCTTCTTCTGACAAAAACACTGGGGATAGATGACAGAGCCTTCTCATTCGAGATCGAGAAAGGTGCTATGCTCCATGATATTGGAAAGATCGGGATTCCTGACTCAATCCTCAGGAAGCCCGGATCCTTGACGTATAAAGAGAGAGAAATCATCAAAGAACATCCTTTCTTGGGTTATGAGATAGTCGAGGAATTTATGTTTTTGCAAAAAGCGTCCCGAGTGGTCCTCTTCCATCATGAAAGCTATGACGGACGAGGGTATCCCTATGGCCTTAAAGGGGAAGAAATCCCTCTGGAAGCGAGGATCTTTGCCATTGCTGATACTCTTGATGCCATTACATCTGACCGGCCCTATCGAAAAGGGGAAAGTTTTAGAGTGGCCTTCGATGAGATTGAACGAGTCCGCGGGACTCAGTTCGATCCAAATATTGTGGATGCCTTTCTTTCTATCCCAGAAGAAAAATGGAAGCAGATCAAACTGGAGACAGAGCAGTCGCTTTCTAACTATTCCATCCACTAGCCTGAATTATTTGTATTAAATGCCGATGCCTTTATTAACATTAAAAAAACTAAGAATTTATTCAAATTCATCGGCATTTAATACCCTTCGGGCGAACCAATCTTACCGCATCGACTTCGTTGTAGCCCACTTGCAGTAGTTCACTACAGCTGCGCGGGCCACTGCCTTGTCGCTGCAGCAATCTTGGCCCGTAAATATGCCAGGCAAAACAGCCTGAATTATTCATAGAAACTACCGATACCCTAAC
>DAOWCB010000248.1 GCA_030633795.1 Candidatus Aminicenantota bacterium
GAGGGATATCGCGAAGCATCATTGGTTAAACTGGACATTCTGGTGAACAGAGAACCTGTGGATTGCCTGTCATTGATCGTTCACAAGGACAAGGCCTACCATGTCGGACGGTCTCTTGTGTCCCACATGCGCGACCTCATCCCGCGCCAACAATTTGATGTGTCTCTTCAAGCTGCTCTGGGAAAAAGAATTATCGCTCGAGAGACCATCAAGGCCTACCGGAAAGATGTGCTTGCCAAACTTTATGGCGGAGATTACACGCGGAAGATGAAACTTTTGGAAAAGCAGAAATCAGGAAAAAAAAGAATGAGAAAAATAGGTTCCGTCGAGATTCCACAGGAAGCTTTCCTGGCACTCCTCCGCGTCAAATAACCTGAACTATTTATAAAAACTGCTGATCCCTTCATCATTTCTCTTGGAAATAATTTGCATATTAATTTAAATACAATTCAGCAGTTTTTACCCTCCGGGCAGGCCGATCTCACTACAGCGACTTCGTTGTAATCCATTTGCAGTATTTCAATACAGCTTCATGAATCACTTCCTCGCATCCTTTTTTACTAGGGCGGGGTGGTGGGTCTCGACCTGTAAATAGTCCAGGAAACCAGAATAAATAAAAATAATGCTGTGTAGAGAGAGGATAGTGGATATTATGGAAGAATTTTGATAAAAATGAAGGATAGCAGCGGCATTTATTAAATGATCCAGGTGATATGACCAAAAAATCTTTTGAAAAAGTAGTCCAGGAAGGGATTCGGTTTGTTGCCCGCTTTTTTCCTCAATCCCGTTATTTGTATTTTCCTCTTCTGTCGGCGGCTTTGGTTTGGGCCATAGAGAGCAGTCGGGAGTGGCGGGAAAAGATTTTTTCTTGGGAAGTCTGGCTCGATCCTTCTTTCGTGAAAGTGAAATCGGATGATTTCATCCTAAGTTTTTTTTCTAATCATTCTGATTTAGCCCGTGCATTTGCCGAGGAGATACAAGCCAGAGATATACCTGCGCTGAGAAAATTCTTCTATAGCCTTTATCCGATCATAGGGCTTGAGCACCCTTTTCTTTCGGGATTGTTCCATCAAGAATTGGCATCCCAGAATTACCGCGGCATTGCCGAGCAGTATGACATGAAAATTGCACAGGCCATTGTCGATATCGAGGCTGTAGAAGAGAAAGGGAGGTTTTTGGAAGGGCTAGAAGCCATCGCTAGGGAAATGGCTTCATTTTGTGCCGATTTGATCACCCAAACATCTGTCCAGAGGGCTCTTGCTGAAATCATAAAAAAAGAGATAAGTAAAAACATGGATTGATTGATCTACATGCGAAAAAATATACTTTTGCTGTTTCTTTTATCGTTGGCATGTGTTCTTTCTTCCTGCACATCCCATCTTAAAGATGCCAAGTTCTACTATGTCCAGGCCCAGGAATCCTCCCGCTCGTATAAAACGGAAATAGCGATCGGATCGTATAAAAAATCCTTACAAGAGGCGGAAAAAGAGGTGGCTAAAAATCCGTCTTCTCAGGCATTCATGATCAAAGGATTGGCGGAGCTACACTTGAATCTATGGGAGGATGCCGAACGAAGTTTCCTAGCAGCCTTTTCGTATGGATTCGATAAGGGTCAAGAATGGGCTGAATGGGTGTCTCTTTTCGGGCTTGCCTCTGCCATGCAAGAGATGGGTCTCGCCCAATCGGCGTTCCAGATATACGCCCATCTCGTCGGTAAGTCCAAGTTAAAACCGGTGACAATATTCGCAGCCCAGAAATACACGGATATGGCTCTACAGAGAGCCCTTCGTGAAGAAGGGAATCAAAAGGATCGGTTCTTATCAGGGTTGTTCAAGGAGGTCGAGAAACTGACGAACAGAGACCTCAGCTGCGGTTTTTACCATTATCTCCAGGCTCAAATACTCAGCCACATGAGCGATTACAGGAGGTGCTTTGAAGAATGTGTGATGGCGAGAGAGCTAGGACTCCCCACCCAAGAGATATTCCGTGATAATGACCTCCAGATCGTGTTTTGTCATCAGAGATTAAAAGAGGAGTTATCCTCTGAGGATTGGGAAGAATTTCAACCGCTCTATATGCAATGGGTCAAAAGATGGAACTGGCCTGATCCTGAAGCTCCTGACTGGAAAAAGAGGTGAAAGATGCTTCCGACCATAACATGGGACAATGATAGAGTTATTCTGATCGATCAAAGGTTACTTCCGACTGAAGAAATATATCTTGAATGTCTGGACTATATCCAAGTTGCCGAAGCCATAGAGGAAATGGCCATTCGCGGTGCTCCTGCCATTGGTGTAGCCGCTGCATACGGTGTGGCTCTGGGCGTGAACAAAGTTAAAGAATCGGATGATTTGGAGGAAGAGTTCGAACGCATCCTGGTCCGACTCGGGGATACTCGCCCCACGGCCCGGAACTTGTTCTGGGCTCTCGAGAGGATGAAACAGACCTTTGATAACCATAAACATTTAGCTCTCCCAGAACTGAAGCATGGATTGATCCAGGAAGCCATTGCCATTGACAAACAAGATGTCGAAACCAACAAAAAGATAGGCTATTGGGGGAGGGGATTGATCCAGAATGGTCAAAACATCCTGACCCATTGCAACGCCGGAGCTTTGGCTACGGCCGGATACGGTACCGCTCTAGGCGTGATCCGGGCAGCCTATGAGCAGGGTAAAAAAATCCGTGTTTTTGCCGATGAAACGCGGCCGATTCTCCAGGGAGCCAGACTGACATGTTGGGAATTGGACAGGGATGGCATTCCTGTTGTTCTGATAACGGATAACATGGCCGGCTATCTGATGAAAATAGGTCGGATTGATGCAGTCATCATCGGTGCAGACAGGATAGCGCGGAACGGGGATACGGCTAACAAGATCGGAACCTATTCTGTAGCTGTTTTAGCAAAGGAACACAGCCTTCCGTTTTATGTGGCTGCTCCTCTGAACACCATCGATTTCAGTTTGGCTAATGGGGATGCTATCCCGATCGAAGAGAGAAATCCGGAGGAAGTGAAAAAACTGGCAGGACAATGCATCACTGTTCCTGATATAGAGGTCCATAATCCTGCTTTTGATGTGACGCCCGCAGAATACATCACTGCCATCATCACCGAGAAAGGAGTCGCCAAACCGCCGTTTACACAAAGCTTGGCTTCCTTTAAGGGGTAAAGAATGTATATATTGGGGATAGAAACATCTTGCGACGAAACCTCTGCCGCTGTGTTGGAAAGCAACCTCAAGATCCTCAGCAACGTGGTTTTATCCCAGGATGAGATCCATGCTCCCTACGGTGGAGTGGTTCCTGAACTAGCCTCCCGTCAACACATTGTCTCTATCGGATATGTGGTGGATGAAAGCTTGCGACGGGCTGAACTCTCTATCCAGGATATCGATGCCTATGCTGTGACACAAGGACCAGGGCTGATTGGTTCCCTCCTTGTCGGCCTTTCCTTTGCCAAAGGCCTGGCTTTCTATTTTGATAAGCCGCTGATTCCTGTTGATCATC
>DAOWCB010000382.1 GCA_030633795.1 Candidatus Aminicenantota bacterium
AGAACAACCAGCCGCTTTTCAAAATCCTCGATCGTGATTTCAACAGGTTTTATCTCTTTTTTGTCTGGTTCTTTCTCTTTATCCTTGTCTTCCTTTTGTTTCTTCTCTTTTTCCTTTTCTTTTGCTTCCTCTTTTTTCAATTCCTCTTCATCATTGCGCGGTGCCAGGAGAGATGGAATATCGGATTTTAGCGAAACGGCCACGATGTTGGTCGTGTTGGCATACAGGAAGGCATTATCCGTATCACCGTAGATAGGGCTGAACGTCCTGTTGGAGAAAAAATAAAGGTACTTGCCTTCAGGATCAAAGACTGGCTTAAAGTCGCTGTAATAGCTGGAGGTGACCTGGTATTGCTTGTTATTCTTAGTATCGTAGATGTAGATGTTGTCGTTTCGGTTCGCTTCTCCTCGGGAGTAAGCCAGCCAGCGGCTGTCTGGCGACCATCCGGGTTTAAAGTTTCGGAGCGAGCCTTCATACTTCCACAAACCCTGATCAACTTTAATAGTCTTTTGCGTCTCTGTATTGTAAATGTATATGGTCATGGATTTGTCGATGAAGGCGATCTTGTGACTATCTGGAGACCAATAGATCTGGTATCTGTAGCCTGGTCCGTAGGTGGTCAGCTTTTGTTCTTTCGAGCCGTCATTAGCGCTGCAAATAGTGAGCTCATACTCGCCGGAACGATCGCTCCAGTAGGCGATGTGCTTTCCGTCAGGCGACCACGCCGGGAAGCGTTCCGCAACACCTGGACTTGTTGTGAGGTTGCGAATGACGCCATGCTCAGCTGGAACAGAGAAGACTTCCCCGCGTGCTTCGAATAAAGCCCTTTTTCCCTTAGGAGAAATCTCGGCATTTTGGGCCAAGCTGGACACGCTGGCCTTATGAGGCTTGAGGGTGATTTGGTCTGTAACAAGGTTGATATCCACCTGAGTTTGAGTTTCTGTCTTGAGGTCGAGCAGGAAAAGTTTTCCTCCTGCCTCGAAGACAATATCAGATGGTCCGATGGCAGGGAAGTGGATGTCGAAATCTTCGAAGTGGGTGACTTGGCGGACATCTTCGCTCTCCAGGTCTATGGCCCAGATGTTGTGCCGCTGGTTTGGGCCTCGATCAGAAAGGAAGTAGAGAGTCCTGCCGTGCCACATCGGCTGAGTGTCGTTAGCAGGATTGTCTGTGATATTTTTGGCTTGCCCTTGAGCCAGATCGAAGAGCCAGATATCAGGAGCCATACCCCCGCGGTAACGCTTCCAAGTGCGGAAGTCTCGGGAAATAGGCATGTAGGCTAGGGTTTTGCCGTCAGGTGAGATAGCTCCGAATTCGCCGTAGGGGATGGGAAGCTTCTCAGGCATTCCACCTTCTTTGACGATTCGATAGAACTGGTTGTAGCGCTGGCGGCCGCTCTCCATTAACGAGACGTAGAGAATGGCCTCGCCATCCGGATACCAGTCTATGATGCGGTCGGTCATGCCGTGGTGGGTGAGTCGTTGGAGCTCGCCTCCCATTGAGGGAATGAGGTAGATGTCCGTGTTCCCATCGTAGTTGCCGTTAAAGGCGATTTTTATTCCGTCCGGAGAAAATCTAGGGAACAACTCCTCACCGCGCGGGGAGCTGAGCCGGAAAGCAGTGCCTCCTTCCTTTGCCACAATCCAGATGTCGCCGGCAAAAATAAAGCAGATGTGAGTGGTGGAAACGTCCGGGTATCGGAGCATACGGGCATTGACCTGACCGTGCAGAAGTGATGTGCTGGTCAATATAATTAGCGTAAAGATCGACCATAAAACAGTTTTTTTCATTTTTTCATCCTTTGGATTCATTCCTGTATTATAGATAGGTTAATGATAACTGAAAAGACAAAATTATCAAAATGTTCTCTAAATACTTTTTTTATCCGGGTGAGGGGGTTTCTTCTCAATCCAATTCCTGTCCCCCTTATATCTGTCCAGGTGTTATGTTAAAATTTTCCGATAATCCTTCACCCTCTGGAAGGACGCAGACCCATTTGACACCTCCCTATATTCCTTGATATCCTTTTGCCGACCGCGTATAGGGGAAAGTAACGTCAGTGAAGTGTCCAAAATGTCAGACTGATAATACTCAAGACTCACAATTCTGCAAGAAATGTGCGAC
>DAOWCB010000057.1 GCA_030633795.1 Candidatus Aminicenantota bacterium
CATTCGCGGTAGTTCACTACAGCTTCATGGGCTACGACCTTGTCGCTACAGCAATCTCAACTCGTGTATAATCCAGGACACCTGAATTATTCATAAAAACGGCTGATATTTCCTGCTATTTCCAAAAAAACGAAAATTCTTAATTCCTTTATATTCTAATCAGCCGTTTTTACCCTTTGGGCAAGTCGATCTCACCACATCGACTCACCCTATCCAACAATGCTGCAAGGTAGTGACCCTGAGGGAGAGGGGGGCTAGAGCCCCCCCTCTTCCTTCTCTTTTTTCTTCGACTTGGATTCTTGCTCCACTGTGATAAGAGGCTTAATCTTCAAAAACGTCTTTTCTCCTATCCCCTTAACCTTCATGATCTCCTCGATTTTCGAAAACTTCCCATGCTTTCCTCGATAATCCACGATCCTCTGGGCAACAGCAGCGCCGATCTGGGGAAGTTTTTGGAGTTCTTGAACAGAAGCCGAATTGATGTCGATTTTTTTTGCAGGGGCATCTTCCGAGTGAGACGGAACCGCCAAAACCGACATCAGAGCAAACGCCAAGACCAACGGAAAAACAAATCCTTTCACCAAAAAACTTTTCATATGAACCTCCTTTCATGCTTCCTATTTGCAATATCGGGACCAGTTTTATTAATATACTAATCTGCTTATTTTCAATAAGTTACAAACTCTGAACAAAAGAAACAGGTGTACAAGAGTAGACGCTTTCTGTATTTTTCGACAACTCTAGTTTGCAGAATGGGAGGGAAAATCCCCTAGGAGCGGGGATGGCTCTTTCGATAGACTTCTAAAAGATGTTTAAGGTCAAGATGTGTGTATTTTTGTGTCGTCGCCAAACTTTCGTGGCCAAGGAGCTCTTGGATAACTCTCAAATCCGCTCCCCTGCTCAGCAGGTGGGAAGCAAACGAGTGTCGAAGGGAGTGGGGACTTATCTTTTGCCTCAGAGCAGAACGTAGGATGTACTTGTCTACCGTCCGTTCTACTGAGCGTGAAGAAAGCTTTTGACCACGATAATTAAGAAACAACGGGGTTTCTTCCACTTTCCCCTTGTTTATCATGGATCGCACTCGAAGATAGGATCGGAGACTCATTTCGGCCATCCTTCCAAACGGAACCAATCGCTCCTTTTTACCCTTGCCTCTTATCCGGATCAACCGCTCGATGAATATCACATCCTCCAGGCAAATTCCCACAAGCTCGCTGACGCGAATTCCTGTTGCATAAAGAAGCTCCAACATGGCTTTATCTCTCAAGTCCAGAGGTTTGGCCGTTTGGGGCAAATCCAGGAACTTCTGCATTTCTTCTTCCGTTAGGAAAGAAGGAACGGGCTTATCTTGCTTGGGTGTGGAGACCATTTTGGCAGGATTATCAACCATCCAATGCTTTCTCACACAAAACTGGAGAAATGAGCGGATGGCCGCCAATTTTCTTCCGACGGTGGACTTTTTCTCTCCCCTGTCATACAAAACTGCCAGGAATCCCCGAAGCACGATATTATCTATACCTCTCAAGCTCAATTTCTTGTTTTTCAGAAATTGTGCCAGTTGAAGGAGATCACTTTTATAACTGGCTATGGTATGGGGAGAGGCGTTTTTCTCGTGTTTCAAATAGGCAATAAATTCTTCCAGTTCCTTGGTGAACATGGTATCAATCTATGCCTCACCATTCATTATGGTCTCTTTAAAAGAGCATTTTTCATCGCTGCAGTAAAGATAGGGGTTTCCTTTGAAAGTATTTTTTTTCAGTACAAAATGCCTCCCGCACTCAGGACATGGTTGGGAAACAGGCTCATCCCACTTGGCAAATTTGCACTTGGGAAATTCGCTGCAGCCATAAAAAATCTTCCCTTTACGGGTCTTTCTTCTGATCAATGTCCCCTCACACTCAAGGGGACAAGGAATCCCGGTATCCTTTTTTTCCTTTTTGATATATTTGCATTTGGGATAATCCGAACAGGCCGCAAATGTCCCGTATTTTCCCTTGCGCATGACCAATTGAGATCCACAATCCGGACAGGTTTCATCCAGAGGCTTCACTTCTTTTTTAATCAAACTCTCCTTGAATCGACAATCCGGATATCCGGAACAGGCCCGAAATCTCCCATATTTCCCTTCTTTTATCACCAGCGGTTTGCTACACTCCGGACAATTCTCCTCCACAGGTATGCCATTTTTTTTAATGCTTTCTCCCTTCATCGCTTCTCTCAAATCTTTTTCTAAAAGGGAATAGTAAGATTTCAAATACATCAACCATTCTTGCTTGCCTTCGCTTATGAGGTCAAGATCAGCTTCCAACCGAGCCGTAAATTCGAAATCCATCAGGTCCGGAAAATTCTTGATCATATAATCTGTGACAAACAACCCAAGATCGGACGGGATAAACCTCCCTTTTTCCTTGAAAACATAAACCCGGCCCTGAAGAGTCGAGATGATCGGGGCATAAGTGCTTGGGCGCCCGATTCCCTTGGCTTCCAATTCCTTGACCAAGCTGCCTTCTGTGTATCGGGATGGCGGTTGTGTAAAGTTTTGTTTGGATTCAATATCCAGCAACTTCAGCTTTTCTCCCTCTTGGACTTTTGGCAGGATATTATCTTCCTTTTTCATCTTGGGATAAAGAGCGAGGTAGCCGTCAAACTCCAGCACCTCTCCTTTGACAACAAACATATATCGGGACGCTTCGACCTGAAATTCCGTTTCTTCCACTAGGGCAGGGCTCATCTGGGTGGCGATAAACCTTTTCCATATCAATCGATACAGATTGTACTCTTCTTCCGTCAAATAGGATTTGACCACATCGGGAGGGAGATCAAAAGAGGTGGGGCGAATGGCTTCATGAGCGTCTTGCGCTTTTCTTTTGTTCTTGTAGGCTCTCGGCTTGTTCAGCAAATATTCTGCAGGGAAATGACTTTTTACAAATTCTCTTGCAGATTGGACGGCTTCACTGGACACACGAACAGAGTCAGTACGCATGTACGTTATCAATCCGGTCAGCCCTCTCTCTCCGATCTCTAATCCTTCATACAGCTTTTGAGCAACCGACATGGTTTTCCTCACCGGGAACCGCAGATGGCGGAATCCATCCTGTTGGAGCGTGCTCGTGATATAAGGAGGGCTGGGATTTCTCTTTTTCTTTTTGACCTCGATATTTTTGAGAATAAACGGAAGGTCCCACAGTTCTTGAACGATGGCAGAAGTATTTTTCTCATCCTTGACTTTCATTTTTTTCCCGTCGATCTTGGCCAAGTTTGCCTTGAAAGATGGGGGCAAGGAAGCTTCGAGATTGGCAGATATCGTCCAGTACTCCTCAGAGATAAAGCCTTTGATTTCCTTTTCTCGTTCGCATATCAGACGCAACGCGATGGACTGCACCCGACCGGCACTCAATCCTCGCCCGACTTTTTCCCATAGCAGCGGACTGATGAGATATCCG
This sequence comes from Candidatus Aminicenantota bacterium, assembly GCA_030633795.1. GTDB lineage: Bacteria > Acidobacteriota > Aminicenantia > Aminicenantales > Aminicenantaceae. The sequence continues at coordinate 3,444 of DAOWCB010000057.1, forward strand.
ACAAGTCGATCCAAAAGTCTCCGTGTTTGTTGCGCATTGATTTTGTCCTGGTCAAGTTTGTCCAAGTTCTGGAATGCCGCTTGAACAGCGTTTTGTGTGATCTCATGCGTTAGAACACGGAAGATGTTACTATTGTACTTTTCGAGAATTTTTGACAGATGCCAACAGATGGCTTCACCCTCTCTATCAGGATCTGCTGCCAGAAGAATGGATTCGGCCTCTTTGGCTGCACTCTGCAGGTCCTTCACAAGCGGTTGTCTTTCCGGGATGATATCGTATTCAGGCTGAAAATCATGATCGATATCGATTCCCAACTTTTTTTTTGGCAGATCTCTAACATGCCCCATCGAAGCTTTCACTAAATACCCTTCACCCAGGTAACGGTTTATGGTTTTAGCTTTGGCCGGTGACTCTACTATTACTAATCGCTTTGCCATCATAACTTCCTCTGATAAAATTTTCCCGGTCTCTGAGCAACCAAATCTTTGATCTCCAGACTCAACAGGATGGAAAGGACCTCGGATACAGAGAGATTGCCCCGCTCGACAAGGTCATCCACGGATGTTAATGTATCGGAAAAAAGGAGATCATAAATCTTTTTTTCTTCCTTACTGAGTGAGGGGGACTCCCTTCTCTTTTTTTTCTCCTTCGAAAGGATCTCTTCCTTCAAAGGAGAAGGGAATTCCTCCACCACATCTTTCCAGTCATTCACAAGCTTGGCTCCATCTTTGATCAACCAATTCGTACCTTGACTCAATTCCGAGGTGATGTTGCCGGGCACAGCCATCACCTCTCTGTTCTCTTCCAAGGCCAATCGAGCCGTTATGAGGGAGCCGCTTTTTTTTGTTCCCTCAACGACAACCACCCCGATGGAAAGCCCGCTGATTATCCTGTTCCTGTTAGGAAAATGATATTGCAACGGCGGCGCTTTCAGCGAGTATTCCGAGAGAACAAGCCCATTTTCGATAATTTTCTCGAATAGAGGCAGATTCTCTCTAGGATAGATCCTCTCGAGCCCAGAGCCAAGTACAGCGATCGTGTCTCCTCTCTTCAAAGCTCCCCAATGGGAGATGGAGTCGATCCCACGAGCCATTCCGCTGACAACGACCAATCCTTTTGCTGAAAGATCATGGGCCAGTCTCTCGGCCACAGCTCTTCCATACGGAGTCGGTCTTCTCGCCCCGACAATAGATACTGCCGGTTTACTCAGGGTATCCATTTTTCCTGCATAATACAAGACGAGTGGAGGATCAAAAATTTCTCTTAGACGCTTAGGATAGTGCTTATCCTGTATCGTTAGAACCGAAAATCCTGTTTTCTCAAGCTTGTCGATCTCTCGACAGGCTCGATCCAGCAGGTCCGGAGACGACAGGGCATCAGTGATTTTCTCCTCCAATCCCATAGCTCGCAGATCATTTTTAGAGCTGCGGAAAACATCCTCTACAGAAGGAAAATTCCGGGTGATTATTCTTGCTGACCTCAGACTTTCGGATAGAACAAAATTGAGGGCGATCCAGTATTTCTGCTCTTGTTCCAATTTTATCGCGCACAGGAAGAAGGCGGAATGGCAAAAACAGGGACTTGGGTATAGGAGATCACTTTTTCCGTTGTGCTTCCCAAAAAGAACCGCTCGATCTTACTCTGGACACAAGTGGAAATAACGATCATGTCAAATTTGTGTGTATCTGCATAATCCACGATGCCTACTGCAGCGTTTATCGCCCGATACACATCCTCGGATACCGGGATATCTTCTTTTTCCTTTTTTTCTCTCTGTTTGAATCTTTTCTCCACGGCATCGAACATTTCATCCAATGCACGAGGAGTGAATTCATAATCATGCAGTTCGAGAACATGCAACAAAGTCAATGCAGAATCAAATCCTTTGGCCAATTTCCAGGCGAAATCCCTCTCTACTTCTTCTTGTCCGGAAAAATCTGTCGGGACCAAGATTTTCTTAAACTGGGGTTTGCCCGTTTTCTTTTTTGTCAGAAGCAGAGGAATCGGAGAACTGCGAAGGACCTGATTGGCCACACTTCCGATGAATAATTTCTCTATCGCTGACAAACCTCTTCTTCCTAAGACGATCAAATCCGCTTTTTCTTCTTCCGCCGTCTCGACGATTTTTTTTGCCGCATTCCCTTCTTTGACGAGAGCTTTGAACTCCAGGTTTTTGGCCTTTTTAAGGGAATCGAACTTCTTCTGTGCTTCTTCTCTCACAAAGGCCACTCTATTTGCCAGCTCTCCTTTCACGATAAGAGCCGCATCGTACAACGCAGGAGAGATGTCCGGCACAACATGGAGAGCAACGATCTTGGCATCAAAGGTTTTGGCAAACGCATCGGCATACAGGAGAGCTTCCTGTGCCTCGTCAGAAAAATCGGTTGACCAAAGAATTTTGTTTATAAATCCTGCCATTTCTATCTCCTCATTCCGCACTCGATCTCAAAGATTACGCATATTCTATCAGGAAAAATGAAAAACACAAGAACAATCACTTACCCAAGAGAATTGAGCCATGGGAATAAAAGAGTCCAGCGACTGCCCCTGTCATCAAACAGGCAAGAGTGGCAGCCAAAAGGGCTTTGAAAGCAACCCGTGTGAGGTCTTTGTATTTTTCCGGGACAAGAGCTCCTATCCCGCCCACAAAAATGGCCAGAGAGGCTATATGGGCAAAACCGCAGAGGGCATAAGATGCGATGATCGCAGATCGAGGGTGAACAAGAGTCCCTTGCTCTATCAATTGGGAGAGGTGTTGGTAGGAGACGACTTCAGTGGCAACCGTTCGCTCTCCGATAAGCTTAGCCACTTCAAACGCATCCGAAGGAGGAACACCTAGGACTAGCGTGAAAGGGTAGGCCACATAACCCAGGATCGATTTGAAGGACCAATCGAAGTTCAGATGAAACCACTTGTTCACAACGCCTCCAAAAACGCCAAGCAGAAGATCCAACAAGGCCAGGATTCCTAGAAAAGCGATCAAAAGGACGATGATGCCCCCCAGCAGCCGGAGCCCGCTCCAAGCCCCGTTGACCACAGCCATGATCAGGTTGTCTTCTTTCTCGTAATGAGGCTTGATGTTCAAACCAAGCGTGGCCGGCGTTTCTGTCTCCGGAACGATGAGTTTGGCCATGACCACAGCAGCGGGAGCTGAGAGAAACGAGGCGGAAATCAAGTGCCCGGCTATGGTGGGAAGCTGACCTTGGAGGAACATCACATATATGGCCAAAACCGTGGAAGCGATGGTTCCCATTGCCGCAGCGAGGATCGTGGTCAGCTCCGAGCGCGTCATTTCCGCAAGATGGGGTTTGATCACCAAGGCAGATTCGGCTCCTACAAAAATATTGCTCGAGGCACAAAGAGCCTCCGCGCCGCTTATCCTCATCAACTTGGTAAACACAAAAGCAAAGCCCCTGATAATGAGGGGCATGATCTTCAAATAATACAATGCTCCCACGAGTGCAGCGAAAAAAATGATCGTGGGCAATCCTTGGATAGCAAGGAAGTTCCCGAGGGAAGTTTCTCCGTATTCATTCGTTGCGCCCAATGGAAGAGCCAAACGGCCAAACAGGAACTTGGTTCCCTCGGTTGCAGTGTCCAAAACACCCAGAACCGCGTCATTCACCAACAGGAAAAATTTTGATCCCACAGGGACCACAAAAATAAAAAAGGCAAAAAAAAGCTGCAACCCTATACCCCAGAAAACGACCCGCCAATTAATGGATCTTCGATTTTCCGAGCAGATCCACGCAAAAAAAGCCAACACAAAAATCCCGAAGAAGCTGATAAGGTTGTAAATATCCATCTTATGTACCATCCTCTAGAATGATGATTTTCTGCCGGGATTTTTTCCCCTTTAGAATTTTAACTCGAGAGGGAGGGAGATGAAAATGGGAGGCAAGGATTGCGATCACTTCCTTGTTGGCTTTTCCTTCAGAGGGAGGTGAGAGGACGCGAACTGTGTACTCCCTTTCTCCGATTTTCTGTACTTTTTGCTGACGAGCTCGAGGCTGGACTTTGACCTTCAGGCAAATGTTTTTCTCGGAATTCACCTATTTTTATCCTGACAACTAACCTGAATTATTTATAAATAATGCCGATGCCATAATGCATTCCCAATAATACCATTTTTCGCATCAATATACATCTTTATGCAGGGAGGGGTAAGCATTCCTATTTCCGTGATATCCAAAAGCTTTATATCGGCTTTTAGGAATGGTTTTGCTCCCGTGAAGATTTTTTACACCATTCCTTCACCGTCCTTCTCGGCGGCGCTGAACTGCGCACATTAACTCCTTATCTCGACAACCATAGCTTCTGTTCCCGTGCTTGTCTGGATCTTGAATCCTTTA
>DAOWCB010000196.1 GCA_030633795.1 Candidatus Aminicenantota bacterium
AATGCAGGGAATATCTAGATACTTCACAGGATAACTACGATATCGTTTTGGTGGATTCTTCGGAATCTGTGGGCCCCTCTAAGATCCTTCATGAGAGGCGTTTTTTCGCTTTCCCGTCAGGTCGATCCGTTTGCGTTAAGAAGAGAGCCGCCCCCGGGTCTCAAGTACTATAATCAAGACATACACAAGGCCGCTTTTGCCCTACCCAACTATCTCCAAAAACTCCTGAAATAAAAAACCTGGATCTTGCCTAAATACTGCCAGGCTTATTCACGAGCCTGGATTATTTACAGGTCGAGACCCTCCACCCCGCCCTAGCATTAAAGGATGCGAGGAAGTAGCCCATGCGGCTGTAGTGAACTACCGCAAATGGGCTGCAACGAAGCCGATGTGGTGAGATCGGCCTGCCCGTAGGGTAAAAATTGTCGATTTATAGATTATTTTGATTTTAGAATTTCATGTGTTTTATAGAGGAAAAGTATCGACAATTTTTATAAATAATTCAGGCTAGTAGTCGAGGGTGCCGTCTGCATACCGTTGAGACAAAACCTTGAGCATGTCTTCTGTCATGGCGGCCAAGTCGAAGCTGGGCTGCCAACCCCATTCCTCTCGTGCAACCGAATCATCCAGAGAATTGGGCCAAGAATCCGCGATATCCTGACGAAAATCTGGCTCATATTCACAGACGAACTCTGGGATATGTTTTTGGATTTCACTTGCCAGCTCACCGGCGGTGAAGCTCATAGCCGAAACATTGAAGTCCGAGTAGTGCTTCAGTTGAGAAAAATCCGCTTCCATCAGGTCTATGGCTGCCTTGATGCAATCCGGCATGTACATCATCGGGAGCATGGTCTCTTCTTTGACGAAACAGGTGTATTTTTTATTCTTGACCGCATCAAAATAAATAGCTACCGCATAGTCTGTGGTGCCCCCACCCGGTAAAGTCTCATAACTTATGATGCCTGGGTATCGGCAGCCTCGCACATCCACATCGAAACGCTTGACGTAATAATCGCAAAGGAGCTCTCCGGCGACCTTTGTCACGCCATACATGGTCTTTGGTTTCAGGATAGTTTCCTGGGGTGTATTGTCCAAAGGAGTCTCCGGGCCAAAGACAGCGATCGAGCTGGGTACAAAAATCCGAGTCATGTCATGCTCGCGCGCAACTTCCAAAATATTGTAGGTCCCGTTCATGTTGACGTCCCAGGCCAAATAGGGATTTTTTTCTCCCACAGCCGAAAGAATGGCCGAAAGGTGATAGATGGTATCGATGTCGTATTTTTTGACGACTTCTTCTATTGTTTCCCTTTTTGCCACATTGATGAATTCAAAAGGGCCGGAATCGCGAAGCTCTGGTTTTGGCTGGGTCCGATGCCCGGTTGCCAAAACATTGTCATTCCCGTACTTTTCTCTTAATGCCATGGTTAGCTCGGAACCGATCTGTCCGACCGATCCTGTGACCATGATTTTTTTCATTTCTTTTGCCATCGTACCTCCAAAATATTTAAAATTTTTTCTTTTTCTAACGTATGATTAGTTTATCTTTCAGAGACGTTTTGTCAATCAAAAACTTAACCTGAATTATTCATAAAAATGCCGATGCCATTATCTATTTATAACGAGACCAAATTTTAACACATCTTTCTTATACATCGGCCTTTTTACCCTCTGGGCGAGCCGATCTCACCACATCTGCTTCGTCGCAGCCTACTTGCAGTAGTTTACTACAGCTTCATGAGCTGCATCCTTGCCGCTGCAGCAATCTCGACTCGTCAATAATCCAGGAACCTGACCTATTCATAAAAAATGCCGATACCACATTCCAACTCAAATAATAACAATATGTTAGTCACAATTTTTCAAACACAGCTTCACAGGCTACGTCTCACATAAAGACTTGTGAATAGTCTAGGGTAGTTGACTCGGGATTCGAAAATTTTATACAACCTATGTGGTTATTATCTTTCATGATCTAAAGTTAGGAGAAAGGTGGAATGTGGTTTAATCGAATGGAGCTTGAGATTTGGTTTGATAGATATCAGTATGCCATCGACTATGACATAGGGGAGAGCGCTGTCAAGACTCTCTCGGTCAAGGATGTCGACATCGACCTGGAAAAGATTCTCTTAAGGTATGGGTATCATACAGGGCATCCCGATCTCCGGGAGGCCCTTGCCGAACAGTATCCGGGGCTCTCTGGTGATCACATCGTCGTAACAACTGGAGCTAGCGAAGCGAATTTTGTCGTTGTCTCGGCCCTAGTCAAACCGGGCGATCATGTCATTGTCGAGCACCCCAACTATCCTTCCTTGTATGAAGTCCCCAGGTCTTTGGGCTGTGATGTGAGCCTGTATGCGCTGAAATTCGAAAACCAGTTCAGGCCTGACGTGGATGAGCTAAAAAGGATGATCACGCCACAGACAAAGCTTGTGAGCCTGACTCACCCGAATAATCCAACAGGTTCGATGATTTCTGAGGAAGATCTTCACAAAGTAGTAGAATTGGTTGAAGCCTATGATACCTTTTTATTGTTCGATGAGACCTATAGGGAAATGGCATCGGATGAAAACCTTCTGCCTCCGGCCGCATCGCTCAGCCCGAAGGTCATCAGCATTGCCAGCATGTCCAAATGTTATGGTCTTCCAGGAATCCGAACTGGATGGCTGGCCGCAAAAAGCCCATTTATTCTTGATTCTGCTGTTGCCATCAAGGAACAATTGAGCATATCCAACAATAGCCTGAGTGAGGAGATTGCCCTTTCCGTTTTGCGCCGGAAGGATAAGTTTTTGACTGACGCCAGAAGCCGGATCGAATCCAATCTCGAGCTGGTGGCTGATTGGATGTCCAAACAAACTGATTTTGAATGGGTATGCCCTGAGGTTGGAGTTGTGTGTTTCCCTAGGATTAAAAAAGACATGAATGTCAATCCAGAAGAGGTCTACCGCCTTCTGGCCGAAAAATACAGGACTTTTGTCGTTCCAGGACGTTGTTTCGAGATGGATGAACGCCACTTCAGGATTGGATTTGGCGCAGATGCAGGGGTGATTGAAAAAGGCCTATCCCATTTGAATAAAGCTTTAAATGAGCTTTCTTCCTAGAATCAGAGCTTGAGAACCCTTTTGTCTTTGAATGTTCGTGTGATCTTTACGACCATACCGGCTTCTGTTGGGTCGGGGCAGCGGATATATTCTGTGGTCCCATCCATTATTTGAGAACGTTTGACCGGGGGAATGGGCTGTGCTATATGTTACCCAAGATGTCAGTCGAGGAAAAAACCCCAGGATTCTCCCTCAAGAAGGTTCTGGGTGTATTTGACGGGATTGCCATTCTTATCGGGATCACCATCGGTGCCGGAATTTATTCTACACCTCAGATCATCGCAGGTTATATCGGATCCTTTGGTCCCATCCTCCTGCTCTGGCTAGTGGCCGGAGTCTTTGTGTTTACCAGCGGCTTGATCTATGCCGAGCTGGGAACCCGGATGCCTTCGACGGGCGGGGAATACCTTTACATCAGCCGGTGTTTCGGGCCATTCGTTGGGTTTATTTTTGGATGGGCCCAGCTTTTCATCGTCCGGACGAGTGCGGCCGCAGGGTTGGCTTTGATCGTGGCTGATTATTTGGGTTATTTTGTCGCCCTGAATAAATCAACCAGGATTTTTTTCGCGCTTGCCGTCATTTTTTTATTCGGAGTGCTGAACTATATCGGGATTCAAAGAGCCAGCATCTACCAGAAACTTTCAACCATTTTAAAGGTGGGAGCTCTGTTATCCATCGTTGTTGTCGGCCTCCTGTTTAGCGGCGGGCATGAAAACTTGCTTTCTTCCCATGTCGCTCCCGAAGGAGGATTGGGCCCTGTGGGGAGCGTTGTCGCGGCGTTGATGTTGATTATTTTCTCCCATACAGGATGGGAAAGGATCGGATATTCTGCCGGAGAGATGAAAAATCCCAAACGGGTTATTCCTCTAAGCCTGATAATCGGTATTGTCCTTGTTGTCGTGCTATATGCCTTCACAAATATGATCTACCATAGGACTCTGGGCATAGCGGGCATGAGAGAAAGCACGCTTGTTGCTTCAGATGTCCTGACTGTACTCATAGGTCCGATCGGAGCAGCTCTTATCGCTATCCTTGTGATCGTTTCTGCCTCCGGAAGC
>DAOWCB010000393.1 GCA_030633795.1 Candidatus Aminicenantota bacterium
ACCTTCTTTTCCCCTTCCTGGAAAAAAATGGTGTGACCGGGCCACCGACAGTTATGTGGGGAAAACACGATGAGACTCGTGAACTTTTGAAAGCAGCTGAGGAAGCCCTCGGTGCCACAGAGGGGATCACTGTCGAAGAGGCTAAAACCGTGATCGATCTTGTTCTCGAGCCCGCTTCCAAAGCGGTAGACGATATGATCCATAAAGAGGAAGAAATCTTATTACCGATGTGTTTGGATACGCTGAATGACGCAGAGTGGTTGCAGATCGAAAGACAGAGTATCGAGTATGGCTTCTGCCTGTTTGATCCCAAAGTGAAATGGAGTCCGGAGGGTGTGGAGCTTGAGGAGCCTGTGAGTGAGGAGATCGACAAAATCCAGCTTCCGAGCGGAAGCTTCGATGTGAAAGAATTGACGGCGATTTTAAACACTATCCCGTTCGATATGACCTTTGTCGACAAGGATGACAGGGTGAAATATTTCACGCAGGGAAGAGAACGAATTTTTGCGCGCAGTCGAGCCATCCTCGGTCGTAATGTGCGGCAATGTCATCCCCCTTCCAGTGTGCATGTGATCGAGAAGATTTTGGATGATTTCAAATCCAGAAAAGAGGACCACACCGCATTTTGGATCACACTTGGTGATAGATTTATCCTTATCGAATACTTTGCCTTGCGGAGTGAATACGGCGAATATTTAGGGACATTGGAAGTCAGCCAGGATTTAACCGAGAAGCGCAAGTTGGAGGGAGAGCAGAGACTGCTTCAATATGTCAAGAAGGGTGCCTAAAATGGAAGGAAAAAATTCAGATTTTCAGATCAGCCCTGAGACTAAAATCGGGGCTTTACTGGATAGATTCCCCAATCTTGAAAAAACTTTGTTGGAAATGGCGCCAGAGTTTAAGAAGCTGCGCAATCCCATTTTGAGAAAAACTATAGCGAGGGTAACATCCCTCAGGCAGGCATCTACCGTTGCCAAGATCCCTCTAGCCGATATGATCAACAAACTGCGAAACGAGGCAGGCATCCAAGAAGAATTTATGTCGGATGAAGAGACCGAATCTCTTTCAAAGGAAGTTCCAGCCTGGTTTTCAACAACCAGAATCGTGCAAAGCTTGGATGCCCGACCCATGCTCGAAAAAGGAGAACAGCCGATAAATAAAGTTTTTTCCGATTGTAAAAACTTAGAAGCCGGTGATATCTATAAGTTCGTCACACCGTTTCTTGCTGCTCCTTTGATAGATACTGCCAAAGAAAAAGACTATCTGACCTGGTCGAAAAAAGAAGGAGAAGGTGTATTCAAGACCTATCTAACTCCAAAAACCTGATTGTTCAGACATTTTTATACTGTATGCACAACAAAACCAAGCTGATCGCCAACAAACTTATCCGCTGTGAAACTCTTGATATTCGAAATTCATTAAAGTAGTTTTGTCTCTTGTAGGCATTAGCGCTAGCCTAAAGGAGTTTTTTATGAAGAGATCAAGGATTAATCCCGATCCATTCTCTGTTTGGAAGCTCAAACGGGTCGCAAGGCCAACCATCCGGATCAATGACGATGAGGTTCAGCGTAAAAGTGAG
>DAOWCB010000247.1 GCA_030633795.1 Candidatus Aminicenantota bacterium
AGGAAAAACCGACAGAACCATGGGGGTAGGAACCTTAGCCGGAAGGAAAAAAGAGAAAAAGACAGAATATGTTGAAGTTGACGTTGCTTATATGGTCAAAAAACTTTTTGATCATACTTACCTTGTAGCCGACGGATTAGCCTATTCGCTCCACGAAATGACGGAGACCGTTCCTGAAGGCATCGAGATAAGAGAGCCCTTTATGATTGTTAAACAGGGAGAAAAACGCAAAGTTTTATTCATTTATTCAATTCCAGAGAGTGCAAAAAACCTCGGTTTTCAATTTTTAGATTACGAATACGGCCACATCCTTCTTCCGGTCAAAGGCAACCTAGAGGAGGCAAAAGGATCGGGGCTCCCCCCTGGAAAAGTGCTAGATCAAATACAATCCCACCTTGTTGAAATTGCCGTTCACTCATTTGATTTCCAAAACACCTATGATGATAACGAAGCTCCTGAAGGGTGGAAGTACGCAATAGTCCAACTCAGCGGAAAAAGTCTTTCAGGCAAAACTGTCAAAGATATTGTCCAGATCGAGCCGACAGAATACACCTGGGTAGCCATTGAAGGAGGATATTTATATTATGCTATTGGAGGCTCGGTCACAGAAGAAGGCATGGTAAGATTTACTCCTGAAATCTTCCAACACCAACACTTGGCCTTTCTTGTCCCAAAATCTGGGCAAATTCGCCAGCTGGGCATTCGCCTCAAAAATGATGTATTCCAGCTCAATTTGACAGATGACGAGCCAAAAGGACCACCTAAAACCAAGGCCAAACACCGCGATGGCAATGTCATGGAAGTCATGCTCTTCGGAACACGAAAGGAAGATGGCAGAGTTATTTTAGATATCGGTATCCAATCACTGGAAACGAGTGGCATCGAGATCCAGAGAGATGCACAATTTATGCTCGTCGTTAATGACGAGAAAATTTCCCCAGATGATTCCCTAACAGATGAACTTCTTCATCATCCTCCCACACCATTCATCATTCCCCCTAAAACCTTTGTGCGATTTGAATTGGCCTATGAAACCGATATCTCCCCTACTTCTCTATATTTTAGAGGATATAGAAGTGAAGCAACTTTAAATCTTACTGACATTATAATTCCTTTTGAAGAGGAGAAATAATATGAAAACAACCGCAAAAATTACAGCGGGGATTAGTGCAATTGGTTTTTTCATCTTGATAGTTATTTTCGCTAAAGAAACTCGTATTGATTACGGCACAAAAAGTCCAAGGGAATCCCTTTCGTCAACAATAAAGAACTCGGAGACGGCTGGAAACACTGAAGAAAATTGGATGGAGACCTTTTTATTTGTCCGGGACCAAATTCGATTTGAACCCACAACTCTCATTCTCAAATCCCCCCAAGATGTCCTGTGGAGCCGAAGCGGCAATGCCAAGGAACAAGCATCCCTCCTGGTCGAACTTCTTCGAGAGGACGGTGAAGAAGCCCGATATGCATCCGGTTCCCTTGAAGACGAAACGGCCCGATCATTGATCCAAAGCATGTTCCCGCAGATAAGAGAATTTTCCTACAATGATGATGTCCCGCTCTCTTTCCCATCCCAAAAAAGAGATCTCATACAGACAGTCAAAAAACACTACTGGGTGCAGATTTTCAAGAACGATCAATGGGTGGATCTTGATCCCTGCTTTCCTAATGCAGAGGCGGGGCAAACTTATGCTTCTTTAGACAATACCGACGAGGAGATGGATGAAGCTTTTTTCCCTGAGATGTCCATCTCGTTAGAAATTGAAAAAGGAAGATTCAGGGGAAATCGAGTGATCGATCCAGAGGCAGAAGTCATCTTCGAGTGGGAGGGAACTCTTCAAGAAATCTCGAATCAGCCCCTATATCTAAAAATTCTGGCAAACATTCAGGCTGTAGAAGAAGAAAAGGGAAAGAGCCCAATGGGTGGAATGCTGGGAGGACTGGGAGGCCGAAAATCATCAGATAAAAGTAAAAAATCAAAAGAAAAGACCGTGGAATACTTGGCAAGTCTTCAACTGATCGATGATGAACTTGACCAAGGAAGCTTTTCTCAAACTGTATCGGATGAAAAAGAGACGGAAGAGGACATCACAAAAATCGCACTCAAATTTAGGATAGAAAATCTTGGAGGGGAGCCATTGGAGGTGGAACGCCTCCTGTTCGAAAAACTCGAGAAAGACCAGCAGCCACACTATTTTCAGAGACATTCGATTCTCATAACTGGGGGCAATCTCACAGGAGAGGCTTGGGAAGGAGACTTGACCGATTTCATGGATAACACAGCCCTTGACGAGTTGAAAAAAAATCTGGATGCGATCAGGAATCAGCTAAAGGACAAAAAAGATCTGAAGACTCTTCTCGAAAAATCTTTTTCATTGGAGAATGAAGTGGGACCAGAAGCCGGTCACCTGATAAATATGATCTTTGCTTCGACATCCGATCACCTCAGCAATGATTTGGCTGACGCTCTTTCTGTCTTTAGCTACTATTCCCTCCCCCGAATCATCATCAACACCTTCGAAGGGACTGGGGAGGAACTGCGCGTTTCAATGGACTTAAGACATGATAAAAAAGAGGCCATCCCATTCCCTGGGCAAGCGGAACAAATGAGTGGAACTTTTTTGTACGGTCGTGGCGTACTTGAGTCCATCCTCGAAGGCAAGGTGATAGAACTCTTAACGGGAAAGGAATCCCTGACTACAGCACGACTCATGCAAATAGCCGGAAGTAAGGGTATCCCTATTCGAATATTCTCCGATCTAGAAAAGGAAACCTTTGAATCTCTTAACTTGCCTTTCCCTGTGGCTCAAAAGGCAAGGAGTGTCATTGACTCAGGGCACATTTTGATCATTCCAGAACAAACTGTCGAGTTTAACGGCATGGAAAGATGGGGGTGGTGGGATCTCAATCCTGAAAAGGGCGCCGTTGTCGGTGTTTTGGGATCGGGTCTCCATCAGGCAGTTCTGGAAAGGACCATAATGGATACAACAGGTATGCTCCATGATGACATGGGACTTGTTATTGGAGCCATAGTGGGGTGTGTGGATACACACTGGGTTCTTATCAGTCTGATCCTGAAGTATGGAGAACTCAACAAAGCTGCCCTCCAAGAGGCTAAAGACTACATGCAAAATATCGGAGGTTATCTCTGTCCAGGATTAGAAAAAACGGATGGCGTAGGGATCGGCGTCTCGGTTGAATTGGAAGACTGTATGAAGAAAGAGATTGGAATAGGTTTCAGTGGAGGGCTAAAAATTGAACAGGGATGGTGTGCAAAATTCGCAAAGGGATTCAAATGCGCCTCCACATCAATCCTGAATTTTTATCTCATGCATGCAGAATAGCCGATCAATAGGGAGGACCATTCCGATGCAAAGATTGGGACATATTATATCCATCAGGGCAAAATCGCTATGTGTAATATTATGTCTAATGTTTCTGGTGACTGGTATTGCAAACCCACAATCAGAATCAGAGCCGAATGATCAGCGTGAACAAGCGAATATA
>DAOWCB010000084.1 GCA_030633795.1 Candidatus Aminicenantota bacterium
CTGTCACCTTTGATGTCAAAAGAGCCGTTAGCGAAATTAAATCAGGACGCGTGGAGTTTCGTGTCGACAAAACAGCCCTCATTCATTCTCCTGTTGGCAAAGTTTCTTTTTCGGAAGAAAAACTCGTTGAAAACGTCAAGGCATTTATTCAAGCGGTGCTCCAAGCCAAACCCCCCGCTGCAAAAGGCAAGTATGTCAGAAACATCTATGTATCATCGACCATGGGGCCCTCGGTAAGGATATCAGAGGCCGTTCTTGAACGTTAGGAGATTGAAGGATGAATGTAAACAGAGAAAAAAAAGAAAACTTGGTCAAAGAGATGAATAAGAATTTTGCCAAACATGACTCTTTTTATCTCCTGGACTTCATCAATATGCCTGTTACACAAACCATGGAGTTGAGGAGACAGTTGCATGAAAATTCCTTCCCGATGAAAGTAGTTAAAAATCGATTAGCCCTGAGAGCGCTAACTGAGGGTCTGCCCGAAGATTTAAAAGAATATTTTAGGGGGCCCACAGCGATAGCTTTTGCATCCGAAAATCCTTTGCAGTTGGCTCGGATTCTCAGGGATTTTTATAAACAGCATAAGGTTTTGAAATTCAAGGCGGGATTGCTGGAAGGCCAATTCCTTCCGGAAGCCCAATTTGAAGATGTGGCCAGTCTGACCTCACGGGAAGATCTCATTGCAAAATTAGCCTTTATGATGGCACATCCTTTAATGAAATTATTGCGGACTTGGCAAGCACCTATGGAAAGCTTAGGAAGGTTGTTGAGTCAACTTAAATCAAAAAAATAGGGTTGGAGGTAAAAAATGCCCAAAGCACAAACAAAAGAAGCCAGTGAGACCACGAAGGGAAAAAAGGAAAAAACAAAACTCACAAAGGAACAATTTTTTGATCACTTGGATACCCTCACCGTTCTGGAACTTGCCGATTACATCAAGGAATTTGAGGAAAGATACGGAGTGAGTGCAGCCGCTGCAGCCATGCCCATGGCTGTTCCAGGTTCAGCTGCCGCGCAGGGAGAGGCTCAGGCAGAGGAAGAAAAGGTTGAGTTCAGCGTCGTTTTAAAGAGCGTGGGTGATAAGAAGATCAACGTTATCAAAACCGTCAGGGAAGTCACGAGTCTCGGATTGAAAGAGGCAAAAGATCTGGTGGATAGCGCACCCAAAGCAGTCAAAGAAAATGTTCCTAAGGAAGAAGCTGAGGAAATCAAGAAAAAATTCGAAGAAGTCGGCGCGGAAATTGAACTTCAATAAATTTTCTTTGGGAGCCTAATATGCAAGAAGAAACTGGCCATACTTATCGCGAAAGACTCGATTTTTCTAAGATGGAAAGCACCTTTCCTATGCCTGACCTCTTAGCTATCCAGAAGCAGTCCTATATGGATTTTCTGCAGATGGATTTGTTGCCTGAAGAAAGAAAAGGTGTTGGGCTGCAAGCGGCATTTAAAGATATTTTCCCTGTGTCCGATTTCAAAGAAACTACTCAGCTGGATTTCATCCACTATTCTATCGGTAACTGGGAGTGCAAATGCGGCCAATTAAAGGGAGTCGAGAATGCCAGGAGGAAATGCGAGGGGTGTGACACGCTTCTACCCCCTGATATCGAGTTAACCGAGAAGGAGATCTGTCCCTACTGTGGATCCATGAAAAAGATAGTCGTTCCATTATGTGATTTCTGTGGGGATAACGTGAATCTCAAGCTAAAATACTTACCGAATGAGTGCCTACAGAAAGGATACACGTTCTCCGTGCCTCTCAAGATCAAGGTGAGACTGATCTCATGGGAAAAAGACCCCACCACCAAGGCCAAAAGACTGAAACACATCAAGGAACAAGAGGTGTATTTTGGCGATATCCCTCTGATGACCGACAAAGGAACCTTCATTTTCAATGGGATCGAAAGAGTGGTTGTCAGCCAGCTCCAGAGATCTCCGGGTGTTTTTTTCCGACCGGGAGATACAAAGGGTTTTTTCATCGGGAAGATCATTCCATATAGAGGAGCTTGGGTCGAGTTCGAATACGACTCCAAAAACATCATGTATGCCCGACTTGATCGGAAGAAAAAGTTTTTGGCGACCGTATTTCTGAGAGCATTGGGTTTTGGCTCCGATGCAGAAATTCTTCGCCTCTTTTTCAAAGTTTTCGGGATCGTTCCGGAAGATGGAAATATCTATTGGGAGGTTTCAGAAGATTTGATCGGGAAGGTTATAGGAAAGGAAATCATCGATCTCTCTTCAAAAAAGGTGATCTTCCGCTCTGGCAAAAAAATCAAGAAAGAAGATCTGGCAGTCCTGGAGAAACACAAAATAGACAAAGTCATTCTTTCCAAAAAGGAATTCCATGGAGCCGTCTCCGTTTCATCTGTTCCCGATGTTCTCGAGAAATTCGAACAATTGGAGGAAGAAAAATTAGAAAAGCTGAGCGCAACAAAAGATCCTTTCGAGATTTTTTACCCCGGTGAGAATGAATCTGCCGACCTTCTCCTTTATACGCTGAAAAAGGACAGCAGCACGGATTCCAACAAAGCACTGGGTGAGATCTACAAAAAATTGAGGCCAGGCGAGCCTCACACACTCGAGAGTGCACACAGCCTTTTCCGTAACCTGTTTTTTAACCCGCAGAAGTATAACTTTTCAAGAATCGGTCGTCTGAAGATGAACATCAAGCTCGGCATGGAGAAGTCATTAGAGGAAAAAACCCTGACTCCTTTGGATTTTATCGAAGTCATCAAGTATCTGATCCGTCTAAGAGGAGGTGAGGGGAATGTGGATGATATCGACCACCTCGGAAACAGGCGGGTTCGATCTGTCGGGGAATTGGTCGAGAATGCATTTCGGATCGGTCTAACCAGGATGGAACGCACGATCAAGGAAAAAATGACGGTCGCACAGGATCTCGCCTCGGCGATGCCTCAAGATCTGCTCAATTCCAAACCGGTGATAGCCGCTTTAAAGGAGTTCTTCGGGAGCTCTCAGCTATCCCAATTTATGGACCAGATAAACAGCTTGGCGGAAGTCACTCACAAGAGAAGACTGAGTGCATTGGGTCCTGGGGGATTGAGCCGCGAGAGAGCTGGTTTTGAAGTTCGGGATATCCAAGGCTCACACTACGGAAGAATCTGCCCGATCGAAACGCCAGAAGGACCCAACATCGGACTGATTTCTTCTCTCGCCTGCTATGCCCGTGTGAATGAATTCGGATTTATCGAGACTCCTTACCGCAAGGTTAAAAACGGCAATGTTATAGATTATGTTAAAATTCTTCACCCAGGCAACAGCTCTTTCAATGTGGGAGAAGTTGTTGAAAAAAGAGAGCTGGAAAAAGCAACCGCCAAAGAAAAAAAGAGCAACAAAAAACAGCTCCCTATGGCTGAGCCCTATTGTTTTTACCTCACCGCTTGGGAAGAGGAAAATTATAATATCGCGCAGGCGAACGCTCCTGTGGATGAAAAAGGAAACTTTAGCAATGAGATGGTGAGTGCCAGACAAGCGGGAAACTTCAAAACGCTACCCAGAGAACAGATCGACTACCTAGATGTCTCCCCCAAACAGCTCGTATCCCTCTCTACATCTCTCATCCCTTTCTTGGAGCATGATGATGCCAACAGGGCACTTATGGGATCGAACATGCAGAGGCAGGCCGTTCCGCTCCTAAAGCCAGAGGCCCCGTTGGTAGGAACCGGCCTTGAACATCTTGTGGCCAAAGGTTCAGGGGATGTCATCATTTGCAAGCGGCCAGGAATCGTAGAATTCGTGGACGCCGACAGAATTTTGATAAGAGTTGATGAAAAGGACGGAGCTAAAAAATACGCAGTGGGTACGGATCTTTACATACTGACAAAGTTTTTGAGAACCAACCAGAACACATGCATGACTCACCGACCGATCGTCAGAAAGAGAGACCGTGTGGTAGAGGGACAGGTTTTGGCCGACAGTTCTTGCACGGATCTGGGTGAGTTATCCCTCGGCCGAAACGTTCTTTGTGCTTTTATGCCGTGGAGAGGATACAACTTCGAGGATGCAATCATCGTCAGTGAGAAATTGATCAAGGAAGACATTTTTACCTCCATTCATATCGTCGAAGAATCTCTCGAGGCCCGGGATACCAAGCTAGGTCCTGAGGAAATCACTAGAGATATCCCCAATGTCCCTGAAAACCTCCTCCGGAATTTGGACGAAAACGGAATTGTCAGGATTGGCGCCCAAGTCAAATCCGGAGATATCTTGGTAGGCAAGGTGGCTCCCAAGGGAGAAACCCAACTTTCCCCTGAGGAAAAATTGCTCAAAGCAATATTCGGGGAAAAAGCCCTAGACGTGAAAGATGCATCCTTGTATTGTTCTCCAGGTATCGAGGGAACCGTGATCAATGTGCGGATCTTTTCACGCCGCGGAATCGATAAGGGGCTCAGGGCAAAAGCCATCGAAGGCGATGAGATCACGAGGATGAAGAGGAACCTGGAAGATGAGACAAGCATCCTTGATACAGAGAAGTGGAGAAGAATCAATAATATCCTAAAAAATGAGAGTGTGACCAAGGATCAAAAAATAGGCAACATCTCCCTGAAAAAAGGATCGAAATTGACCGAAGCCGTATTGGAAAAATTGGGGCCACAGAATATTGCCAAGCTCAAGCTTAAATCCGATGCCAAGAGAGAAAATGAAGTTAATGACATTGAAAAAAAAGTCAATAGGCAGATCGAAGCTCTGAGGGCGGATGTAAAGGAAAAAATCGATATACTAAAAAAAGGAGATGAGTTGTCACCGGGTGTGATTCAGGTCATAAAGGTATTCATTTCCATGAAGCGCAAGCTGTCTGTCGGGGATAAAGTTTCCGGACGTCACGGTAACAAAGGAATCATCGCCAAGATCGTTCCAGAAGAGGACATGCCTCGTTTGCCTGACGGAACACCTGTGGAAATCGTCCTGAATCCTTTGGGTGTGCCATCTCGTATGAATGTAGGACAGATTTTGGAAACACACCTTGGATGGGCATCACGAAACCTCGGACTTTGGATCGCCACTCCTGTTTTTGACGGCATTTCAGAAACAGAGATAAAAGAGTTATTAGAAAAGGCCAAATTACCTAAATCGGGGAAACTCCCGTTACATGATGGCATAACCGGGGAATTGCTGGATCATAAAGTGACCGTAGGATACATCTATATCATGAAGCTTTATCACCTGGTGGATGACAAAATTCATGCCCGATCCACCGGACCCTACTCCCTGATCACGCAGCAACCTTTGGGTGGAAAAGCCCAATTCGGTGGCCAGCGGTTTGGAGAGATGGAGGTCTGGGCATTAGAAGCTTATGGAGCAGCTTATACCCTTCAGGAGCTTCTGACGGCCAAATCAGACGATGTGGAAGGGAGAGCTAAGATCTACGAATCTATCGTCAAAGGTGATTTAGATTTCACACCAGGATTACCTGAATCGGTCAACGTGCTCATTCGAGAGCTGCAGAGCCTGTGCTTGAATGTGGAGTTGGAAAGAGCGGAAAAAGAAGAGATCTTACCATGGGGAATCGATGTTCCTCAAATCCCAAAAGGAGAGAAATAATGGATACCAGACATCCATTAGGTGGAAGACCAAAGGTAGATTTTGATCGGGTACGAATCAGCATTGCTTCGCCGGAGAAGATCAAGAGCTGGTCCTGGGGTGAAGTGATCAAGCCAGAGACCATCAACTACAGAACATTCAAACCGGAGAAAGATGGGCTTTTTTGTGCGAAGATCTTCGGTCCGATCAATGATTACGAATGCCTTTGCGGCAAATACAAACGGATGAAATACAGAGGAATTATCTGTGAGAGATGTGGTGTGGAAGTGACACGTTCTAAGGTTCGTCGGGAGCGCATGGGGCATATTCTTCTAGCCTCTCCGGTGGCTCACATCTGGTTTTTCAAAGGAACGCCCAGCCGCATAGGACTCGTGCTCGACCTCTCGATCAAAGATCTGGAGAAGGTCCTTTATTTTGAATCCTATATAGTTACAGACGCGGGGGATACGCCCCTTAAAGAAAGGCAACTTCTAACCGAGGAAGAATACAAAGAGGCTCATGAGAATTTCGGAGAGAAGTTTAATGTTTCCATCGGAGCGGAGGCAATAAAAAAACTCCTGGAGAGAATCAATATCATCAAGGAAGCAGAATCGCTAAAAGAGTTGATAAAAATAGAAACTTCCCAGCAGAGAAAACTTCGACATGCCAAAAGACTCAGAGTATTCAAGGCTCTCAAAAAGTCAGAAAATCGCGCGAATTGGATGATTTTGGATGTCATTCCGGTCATCCCCCCGGATTTAAGACCTCTGGTCCGGTTGGATGGTGGACGATTTGCAACATCTGATCTAAATGATCTTTACCGCAGGGTCA
>DAOWCB010000197.1 GCA_030633795.1 Candidatus Aminicenantota bacterium
ATAACTGGTTTATCTCCTAGGTTATTCACGGGTTGAGACCCACCACCCCACCCTAGCATTAGAGGAGGGGCAAGGCAGCAGCTCATGAGTAGTAGATGACTACTTCGATTGGGCTGCAACGAAGTCGATGCGGTAAGATCGACTCGTCCGAAGGATAAAAAATGGCGATGCGTATCATTGATTGATCTATAATTTTTATTTTTGAAGATATTTGGTGGCATAGTCAGTTTTTATGAATAACCTAGGAAATAATGTTTGATTATATTTTTGCATTTTTCCATCTCATATTGCTCATCGGTCTTCTCGGTTATTCCTTCTACTCTCTTATCCAGGGCAATACCCTCAGATTTGCGTTGATCATCGTCTGTTTGTTAGGCTACTATTTTTTTGCCCTCCATAAAAATGTTAAAAAAGAAATCCTACGAAAAAGGAAAAGCAAAAAATAAATGGATCTTTTTGAGCGAGTCATTCGCTTCTTGGCCTCGATCGTTTGGGGGCCTCAAACACTCGTTTTGCTCCTCGGGGTGGGGCTTTTCCTGACCATCCGGCTCCGATTCGTTCAGGTCCGGCGCTTTCGACTCTCTCTCCGTCTGCTGTTGGGCTCCAAAGATTTCGGCGAAAGCCAGACTGAACGAAAGGGAGACATTTCTCCTTTCCAAGCCCTGATGACTTCTCTGGCCTCTGTGATCGGAAATGGAAACATCGCCGGCGTGTGCACGGCCATCGCCATGGGTGGACCTGGATCGGTTTTCTGGATGTGGCTTGGAGCAGTCGTGGGTATGGCTACCAAACTAGTAGAGACCGTCCTAGGCCAGAAGTTCAAAAAGATCATGCCTGACGGAATGATAGCCGGGGGACCGATGTATTACATCAAATACGGATTGAAACTGCCCTGGTTAGCCGGGATTTTTGCCTTCTTCATGGGATGCAAGCCTCTTTTTTCCACCTCATCCGTTCAATCCAATTCCATAGCTTTAGTCCTTAAGACAGAATTGGGACTCGCCCCATGGATTTCCGGTCTGGGATTGGCCATCTTGACCTGGATGGTCATCATAGGCGGCATCAAATCCATCGCCAGGATGGCAGAAATTCTCAGCCCGATCATGGTTGTCCTGTACATCCTGGGGGCTTTAGTCACGATCTCCATCTTCGCCTCCAACATTCCCCAAGCTTTTTCCTTGATTTTTGCCGGGGCCTTCAACCCCTCGGCTATTACAGGAGGAGTGGCCGGCATGACCGTGGCTCGAGCCATTCGCTACGGTCTCTCCAGGGGAGCTTACTCCAATGAAGCTGGAACCGGAACAGCGGCAGTATTCCACGCATCGGCAAAAACCAGCGAACCTGTCCGGCAAGGATTGCTCGCGTCTTTGGACGTGTTCGTGGACACTCTAATCATCTGCACCCTGACGGCATTGACTGTCTTGATAACCGGCGTTTGGACACAAGGAACAAGCACCGAAATGACGGCTGCCGCCTTCAATGCCGCCATGCCAGGATTCGGCGGATATATCGTTGCTGCAAGCGCTCTCCTTTTCGGTTATTCCAGCCTTATCGCGGTTCCTTATTACGGGGAAATCTCGTTCAGCTATCTGTTCGGCACATGGATCAAAAAACCCTTCCGCTGGATATTCTGTTGTGTCATCTTCACCGGGGCAACTTTAGGAGTGGAAGAAGCCTGGGCCATCGGAGATCTGTTCAATGGGGGAATGGCATTTACCAACATGTGCGGAGTCCTGGGATTGTCAGCACTGGCTGTCACGACCATAAAAACGTATCTGAAAGATATGGACAAACAAAAAATTGGAGGTATGGATGAATCGATTTAAAGCCATTTTATGTCTTCTCGTCATTTCATTTATGGCAACGAGTGCCTATTCGGAAAAAGCCGATCCGAATGTATCACAAGGATTGGATTCCATAAATCCTCACGATGTCTATGATTACTGCAAAACAATGACCCTGCCAAAATATGCCGGCCGACTGACCGGACATGATGGATACACAGCAGCAGCAAAATGGGCAGCAGCCAAGTTCGAACAGTGGGGGCTCATGCCTTTAAACCAAAAGAAAGGCTATCTTCAAACCTATCCCTCACCCCATACCATTATCGATGAGGCAGAGATGGTTTTTATTCCCCTTCAGGAAGACAAAGAAATCAAACTCACCCCTGAAAAGGATTTTCTTCCGCTGCTCTTCAGCGACAGCGGTGATCACAGCACTGAGATGGTATTTGCGGGTTGGGGCATTAACGCACCTGAGTTGGGTTATGATGACTATGCCGGTTTGGATGTTCAGGGAAAATTCGTCTTGTGCTTCCGGGGAACACCGGATAGGACAGAATCAGGATTCCAGAAACATGACCATCACCGGTTCCGTATGAATATGGCAAAGGAAAAAGGGGCCTTGGGCCTGTTTTATATTTATCCTTCCCCTCTCGCTAATCCCAACGGGGACTGGATCCAGGGATTTACCCCGGCCATCATCAGTGAAGGTGTAGCAGATAAGATTCTGAAAGAAAAGGGACTGAAATCCCAAGATTTAAAAAAAGAATTGCTGGCAAACAAAAAACCGATGTCCTTTCCGCTAAAATCCCGAATGAAATTTCTTGTCCGCTCCACACATTTTCCTGATTCCCCTGGCTACAATGTTGTGGGATACGTCGAAGGTTCCGACCCTCGCCTCAAAAAAGAATGTTTGGTTATCGGCGGCCATTTCGACCATTGTGGCGAACATATGGGCATGGTTTTCCCTGGGGCAAACGATAATGCAAGCGGAAGTGCCGTCGTCATGGAAATAGCGGAAGCTTTTTCAAAGCTCAACAAAAAACCAAAAAGATCTGTGGTTTTTGTGCTGTTCGGCGGCGAGGAAATGGGGCTGCAGGGCTCAACCTATTTTGCCGACCATCTCCCCAGCCAGTTTGACTTGGTGGATGGCATGTTCAACTTCGACATGGTCGGCGAGGGAGATGGAGCACGCTGTGCTGTCGCAGGAAAACCCGATGAGTTGAAACAGGCTCTCCAAGATGCGGACACATCTCTCAACATCCTCAAGAGAGTTTCTGTTGTGCGGAGCGTAGGTGTACGTTCTTCTGACTACGCACCTTTTTTCCAAAAAGGGGCTTCCTGTGTGTCCTTTTCTTCGAACGGACCGCATCTCCATTATCATCTCACCGGGGACACCATATACAGGATCAATCCTGACATCATGGCTGATATTGCCCGGCTCGCATTCCTCAGCGGATACACCTGGTCCAATCGATAAAAAAAGTAAAAAATAAAAAAAGGGGACGGTTCTATTTTTTCATTTGAAAAAATAGAACCGTCCCCTTTTTTTTACTAGAAAACTACTTTTTGACGACGCCGGAGAGTATGAGGATCAAAGCTTTATCTCCGCCGTTGAGCTTGGAGACCCCGACCACACTCCGATCCCCACTTTGGAGAGAGAGCGTTGTATCAATCAAGGTCAGCGAGAGGGGACTTCCATCTTTCTTGTATTGCCTGCTTGAAAGATTCAGTTCCACACGGATGGAATCGCCCTTTTCCTCTTTGATGTACCGGGGTTGCAGGTCAAGCCTGAAACTCATTCCCTCTCCCCCTAACATCTGCGTGGAACGGCTGTTGTCCTGGACATTGATCAGGGTAGAATCCAGCCTTCTGAATGATTCGTACATCAACAGCTTACTCAATTCCTTTATCAGCGGATCCGACTTTAAGTCTCTTGAGGATGTTTCATACAAAGGATCTGCATTCGGGTCTCTAGACATGGATCCCAAAATCAAGTCCACTGTAAACTGCAAATCGAGCGGTTTGACATCTATCTCTTTCAATATCGAAAGGATTTTTTCGGTTATTTCCGGAATATCCTCGATGATCAACATGTTGCTCTCACGCACCAATTGAAGCTTGCCATTACGGCTCATGTAAGGCATTAGAATACTGTAGGCCGAACGCGCTTCGATGTAATTAACCTTGACAATTTCTTTCCTGAGGTTGGATGGCACAGTGTTCTGCTGTGCATTAAGCACAGGGATCACGCCTCCCAGCAGGAATAAAACCACAAAAAATATCGCTGCTTTTCTCATTCATTTTCCTCCAAATTGAAATTTTTGTTAAAGAACCAG
>DAOWCB010000341.1 GCA_030633795.1 Candidatus Aminicenantota bacterium
CCTGTTCCAATAACGGCTACTTCTCCCATGTGATCCTCCTAATCAGCTTTCCTGATTTTGTGGCGGAATTTGGCGTATTCGCCGTACTCGAGATAGTTTCTGTTCTTCACCAGAAGATCCCTTGTCTTGGGAGCCAATTCCCTCACCTCGTCGATCCGCTCGGTTACCTCAAAGATGAAGGCATCAGATCCTGCTCCGGATCCATAGGAGACGAGCAGGATCATATCTCCTTGCTTTGAAATATCCAGGGTCGAAGTCAATCCTAAGGGAGACGATGCGGAATAGGTGTTTCCCAACAGGTTGACCAGCCATCCAGGCTCTATCTGTTCCCTTTGGAATCCCAACATTTTTCCCACCCGGAGGGGAAATTTACCATTAGGTTGATGAAAGATAACATATTGAAAGTCGACCGGCTTCATCCCAGACTTTTCCATGATACCTCTGGCTGCCCCGATGACATGCTTGAAATAGGCAGGATCACCGGTGAATCGACCGCCATGCTGGGGATAGTACTGGTACTCTCTTCGCCAGAAGTCAGGCGTATCCGTCATGTAAGCATAGGTCTCCACAGACTTGGCTACAAGATTTTCTTTGCCGAAGATAAATGCTGCTGCTCCGGCTGCAGCCGAATACTCCAGAGCATCACCCGGTGCACCTTGAGATGTGTCGGCACCCACTGCCAGGCCGTACTTGACTTCGTCGGCTTTTACCAGGCTTAAAGCCACATACATGCCCTCGGTCCCGGCTTTGCAAGCAAATTCAAAATCAGCCGTGTGGACCTCAGGGGTCGCCCCGAGCACCTCGGCCAGAACAGTCCCGCTGGGCTTGACAGCATACGGATGGGATTCGGAACCGATATAAACAGCTCCGATCTCTGCCGGATCGATTTTAGCCCTCTTCAATGCATTCTTGGACGCCTCTACCGACATCGTGATCGTATCCTGGTCAGGAGAAGGCACGGATTTTTCTTCCAGCATCAAACCTCTTTTGTAACTCGGCGCATCTGCTCCCCAGACTTTGGCAATCTCTTCAACTTTGATACGATTGCGGGGAATATAGGCGCCATAACCAACAATACCTTGCATTTCGAGCCTCCCTTGCTAAAGTGAGCCTGAATTGTTCATAAAAACTGCCACTACCTCGCCACCACCGTAATGTTGGGGCGGGTCGGCTTGTGAATAATTCAGATTAGAAATATTTCCTTTTAATTTGACAAAGTATGGTGTCACATATTCCCGTTTTAGTCAAGAGAATTGGGGTCAAGGTTTGACCCCAACGGTTGACGCTTGTAGAATGTTGGGGACGGAACTTTTTTGGGATATTTCTCGTCTACCAGGATGTGTTAAGTGCAATTAGAAAGGATTATTCAAGAATGTGTGCAAGGCAACGAAGGAGCCTGGAAAATGCTGGTTAATGCTTATTCCAAAAAAGTTTTCAACCTCGCCTATCAATTTGCCGGTAGCTACGAAGAGGCCGAAGACTTAACACAGGACATTTTTTTCAAGCTGCATAATTCGATCGAAAAATACGATTTTGAAAAAAATTTCAGCGCATGGCTCCTCACTCTGGCACGCAATCATCTGATCGATCAGTACCGGAAGACCAAGTGGGAAAAGAAATCGCGTGATGAGTTTAACGAACATCTTCTTTCAGCAAACAGCAGATCCGGCCCAGAGGAAAGCGTGATAATCCAGGAGAGTAAAAAAATCGTCTGGGAAGGATTTAATCACCTTTCCTCAGAGATCCGGATGGCGATCATCCTCCGCGACATTCAGGGAAAAAAGTACGAAGAGATCGCAGAAATCATGGATCTTCCTATGGGCACGATAAAGTCACGTGTTAACAGAGGCAGGCTTCAGTTGGCAAAAATCCTCAAGGAAAAAAAGGAGAAAGAAAATGGGATGTGAACGAATCGAAGAACTCCTGTCTCCTTATCTAGAGGACGAGCTCACCCAGGAAGATAGACAAACCGTCGAAACCCACCTCTACACCTGCGCCAGTTGTGCGGAACTTTTGTCCCTAATGAGAGAGGCCAGAGAGTCTCTCGCTTCCTTTCCCGAAGTCTATGTAAGTGAAGGCCTGACCGAAAAACTATACGAGCTTCCTCAAAAAAGAAAAAAATTCCGTTTCGTCACAGATCTCCTGCTCCGCCCCTCATTCCAACCGATCATGACTGCAGCCACGATTTTGCTTGTTTTCGTCTCGTTTTACGTGTTCCATCCGGAGAGAAGCACGATAAACCAGTCGATCGAACGTCAATTTAAGATCGGCTTCAGCAAAGTCGAAAAACTGTATGCCGAAGCCGAATCCATAACCCACACGTTGGGTGAATACAAGGATAACTTTCTCATTTCCATCAAAGATTTCAAACCTTTTAGAGGAAATGAGGAAAAACAACCAAAAATATAAACTGGAGGAATAACATGGAAGAAAAAGTTGTAGTGATAAGACCACCAAAATCCCCGTTTCTTGCCGGGGTTCTTGCTTTCTTTTTTCCGTTTGGGGCAGGCCAACTTTATAACATGCAATACCGCAAAGCTTTGGTTTTTTTCTTTATTTTTGCGGGATTGGTCACGATGCAGACAACCGGAGGGGGACAGCCCTTCCTTGGACTGACGCTTGCAGGATTCTTGCTCTACCAGCTTTTCGATGCTGTCCAGACAGCCAAGAGCATTAACCGAAAAGCTCTTC
>DAOWCB010000179.1 GCA_030633795.1 Candidatus Aminicenantota bacterium
ATTCCTGATTTGATGATTTCTGGGCTTTCATCGGCAAAAACAATGGCATCATACCTTTCTATCAAGTTGACTTTGTTTTTCTTTGTTGATTTAAAGTCCTTGTTGTGTAGGGTTGTATAAGGGATTCCAGCATCATCCAAAGCATACCGGGTCCAGCCCTCGTCCATGTTGGATCTCCAGGATTGATAGACACCTACTCGATGATTCTTCAAAGGAGCTTTAGAAATATCAGCGATGTCTTCGAGTCCATAGGCGGTGATATGCCATTTTTCCAAAAGACCCGGGATGGCTTTCTGAACCTGCGGGGTGTTTTTGATGATAAAACTTCCCGCGGCTGCTTTAAATCCCTCTCCCTTGATTTTTTCTTTGGTTCTGTAAATTTCCGCTTTTTCTCCGAGGAGGGAAAAAACTACAGAATAAGAGGCATTTGCCTGGGAATCGAGGACAATGTAGGGAGAGGAATCAGGAGAAGAAACAGTGGGGTAAGGAATACTTTCGAGCTTATCGAGCTTTGCGTCAAAAGACTTACCGATTCTGGAGAACGAAACACCCATTTGCATGGGAAGAGTATGGGAGGCATTGTCTTGGAGCCTGCTGGGAACTCCACTTGGATATTTTCGTTTCTCGAGTACAGATACAACATAAGTTCTGTAAGGTTGAGACATCAAGATCACAAAAGAGCCTTCGGGATAAGTTTTGCCGTCTGCGACGAAGGATTCTCTAGCTTGATGGATCTCAGCACCGCCGAATTTCAGGATATCGAGCATTCGAAGTGTTGTTGGATAATCCCGTTGTTTTTGAGGAAAGACAAAAGCAAACGGATCGCCTTTTTTTCCCGATTCGATGGAATCTTTTCCCATCCTGTAAGAATTGTACAGAAAATCTTCTTTGTGGTGGAATGCTGTCTCTACTAGACTTAGAGAAGTAGTCAATTCATATTCCACGATATCGCTAAGTCTCCACCAACCACCCGGCCATGGATCAGGAAATGTCAAGCTCTTTGTATAATAGTAGGTCGGTATTTCATTTGGATTGATATAAATCGGCGTTGCCACTTTGGCTGAAGCCATTTCGCTGAAAACGGTTACAATGTTATGGGACATTGCGGTTCCAGTCAGAGCGCCCTTGAACCATGATGATGCATAATTTCTGGCATGTTCGACACCTTTGAGCCCTGCATTCTGTAAATCATAGGCCATGTTAGCTCCAACAAGGTCTATACCACTGAAGAGAATAGGATGGATATTGGGATCGGCAGGATCTATAAAAGGAGGAACAAAGCAACGGGCATTTGTCGAGCCCATCTGGTGCTTGTCATCGTAAATATGGGGAAACCAGTCATGATGTAAGACTTTTGAGACAGCTCTTGTCTCGTTGAGGTTAATGGCTATCCCGTCACGGTTGTTATCATGACCCGCATAATGGTGGTACAGCCAAGGCATCGGCCCACCCTCATACTTCGTGCCTAAATTTTTCCTGTACCAATCTGTGACCATCTGTTGACCGTCAGGATTTGCTGCTGGGACGAGCAAAACAATGACTTCTTCCAATACCTTATCCGCATCAAAAGGGGTGTTCCCTGTGACCAATCTGTGGGCAAACTCCATGGATTCCTGAGAGCCACCGATTTCTGTGGCATGCAGAGTACAGGTAATGAAGACTATGGCTTTCCCTTCCTTAGCCAGTTTTTTGGCTTCGTCCGGTGAAAGATCTCTGGCATTGCTTAACTTTTTCGATATCTCACGGTAGGTATCAAGATTGGCCATGTTTTTCTCTGAAGAGATGACCGCCATTATCATCGGTTTCCCCAATGTGGATTCACCTATCGTTAAGACCTTGATCTTTTCCGATTCCCCGTCAAGCTTTTGAAAATAGGCTTGAATCTGGTTGTAATCCGCAAGCTTCCGGTCCGCCCCAACCTTGTGGCCCAAAAACTCTTCAGGGGAAGTCTGTGCTCCGAGAAAGAACGGCACAGACAAAAATAAACAACATATAATAATAATTTTTTTAAGATTCATCCTTCCCTCCTTATGGAATGGATTTAAACTGTAAGGGCTACACTTGCTGATATAAAAGCACTATCAATCGTTTATAGAAAAGGGCAAATAAGAATCTGAAGCTTATTCATTTCATCACAGATTAAACCCCTAAAAAAAATAGATCCGCGCATGTAGCTATGGTGTATGAACCTATCATTAATGCTTAGAAGGACACTCAATAGCCCTTGAAGATATAGTATGAGCTATAAGTATAGTCTTAGGTCGATTAACTGAATGAATTTTAGTTTAAACTCTCTTTTTCTCCTTTCATATTCAAACCCTATCGTCTGGTTCCTCAGATATAGGGGAAGGGTGCGGTGCACCCTTCCCCTATCTGAATTTTCCTTCTATATTCTTCGACAAGGTCTTTTTAAAATCTGATCCTGGCTCCAAAAGCAAACTCTCTGGTTCCGTAAACTGCGGACGGTTGGCCGTATCTGGAATATCTTGCGTACGAACCATCGGTATAAATGTAACCGCCGACAAGCCGGCTCTGAGACCATGAGAATTCCGAATGTCCGAACAGGTTGAAGGCATCCAACCAAACCCCGACATGAAATTTTCCAAATTCGAATAATTTTTCAAGCCGTATATCCATTGTGGTCGTTGATGCATGATCCCTGTTTCCCTCTGGCTCTGCATTAACTGTGACAGAAGATGACCTTGGTTGGTATCCAGCGACAGTATCGGGGAAATACACTGTAACCTGTCTCTCGAAGTGAGCCCCACTGTAATGACGGAAGTAGCCACTTAACATAAATTTGTAAGGCAGCTCGACACTTGACATCAACTTGACGATCAACGGCCTGTCGTATTCGAGTCTTCCTTCTCTGTTTATATCCACGTTTGGATCCCAGAAGTTTTGATTCCCTCGATACGTCAAATATCCGTGGGGAAAATTCCCGTAGGCTTTACTGTAGACAACGGAACCGTTGAACATCCAGCCATTAGACATCCTCTTCATTATGAGGAAGGTAAGTCCCCAGTATTTCCGCCAGCCTTCATCGATATTGTTTGTCTGAATGAAATTTGAGGGAGCGTCTTTTCTCAGCATAAAAACTGTCAGGTCCTGTTCATCTCCAGTGCCAAGTTTTCCATCATCACCCGGATCTGTCACCGTATAGGGAATCCACCATTCGCTGTCCTTTTCGATGTTTGTGTTGAGAGCCCCCAAGAAGTTTTGGCCCTTTTTGTACGTGTAGTTCAAGGATATGCTGAAATCTCGACCAACCTCTTGCACAACACCTGCTGTGATCTCAGTCGTATAGGGAGAGCTGATGTTATCCGCAACTTTGGCTCTCAGCGGCTCGACATCTGTGTCCATGAGCTGATAGCCCCCGGGCACATACCTGTCTGTGGGTGGAAGATCGAACCTGCCATTTTTGTTGTCATCCCACCAGTCGAACGTGACAGTCCTATCCTGAAGGGGAATCAGAGCTTCAAGAGTTGTAACGAACATGGTCTCACCGTACACTGAGTAAGCCGCTTTCAGGAGTGTTTTCCCGTTTCCGAAAAGATCATAAGTTACGCCCAATCTTGGTGAGAGGAATGAGTAGGTCATGATGTCATCGATCGGAGGAGATTCCAGAACGGAACCGGCTGGCTGGAAGATTTCAGGAAGGATAGTATTGACTAATCCGTTTTCCCAGACATCATCCCATCCTTCGTAACGCTTTGCTGGAACACTGCCGTTGGAATAGTCATACCTAAATCCCAGGTTCAGAGTCATTTTTTCTCCAATATTGAATGTGTCCTGGATGAAGGCACTCATCCTGTACAGCGAAGCCATATGTGGCCGCAGATTTTCTACGGCTCCATTATAGACCGCAAAACGTCCTTTATACGCTTCCGAATCACTGTAATACCAGGGTTCTCCATTATTCCATTGGTAGAAGTAAGGATTTGGCCTTACTCCCTGCCTATCCGCACTTCCGGAGGCATATTCAAAACCAGCCTTGAATTCATGATCGCCGCCGAGCAAGTCGTCCTGAAAATTCGTGAAATTCAAACCTGCATTCCACATTTTTCTGATGTAATCATAGACGTTGCTATCGGCCATCCCCCATTCATACTGTGTTGTTCTGTCAATGTGGGATCCCCTGTTTTCGGGCCCAACCCATTCTCCCGAAAACGGGAGCGACATGACTCTGTCCACATATCCAAAACGGCCTTCAAAAAAGGAATTCTGGTTCAGGACAAATGTCATGACACTACTTATCGTTGTGGAATCATCAACATAGATCTTTTGGCTTTCCAGCGCCGAGAACTGTTTGGTTACCGACCACATCTCGGGATATTCTTCGCCTTTGTTGTACTGGTACATCCCAAACCACTTCAAATTGTCAGTGATCTGCCAGGTGATTTTTCCCAATCC
>DAOWCB010000043.1 GCA_030633795.1 Candidatus Aminicenantota bacterium
ATCCAACACTGAAGAAACTTGGTTTGAATAAATACCTGGCAACCATAATTGGAAATGAAGTCAGTAGTCCAGGTCTGATTCATTATAATACTTATTCGCTGATATTCAGAGAAAACGAGGAAAATAACGGCGCAATCTATCCTCTCGCTGAAGAAGTCTCTGTCCTATTTGAAGCAAGTCGCAAAAAAGATCCCAAAGCCATCATCCAGGTAAATCATCCGCGGGCAGGTGCAATAGGACGGACGGGCACAATAGGATATTTCAACAATTATCAACTGGACGAAGAAACTGCCCTTCCAAGCCGGGATCATTTCGATTTGTCATTCGATGTTATTGAAGTGATGAACGGGCCATGCCTGTATCGTGCCGGAAATCATATCGCCATCGAGGATTGGCTCAATCTCATTGGCCGGGGATATTATTTCCCTTTGATCGGCTCTTCAGATTCCCATCTTACGGATAAAAAAGAGCCCGGCTATTCCCGGACCTATGTCCTGTATGGAGGGAAAAAGGGAGATGACCTCGATTGGCCTCTTCTGGCTGAAGCTATAAAAAGAGGGCGCTCTTTTACAAGTAACGGTCCAATCGTAAGTTTTAAGATTAACGAACGCTACACCTCGGGTGATGTATTCACTGCACGGGAAGGGAGAATTAATGTATGGCTAAAGGTACAGAGTGTGCCTTGGGTGACAGTGGATGAAGTAAGAATCATCATCAACGGGGAAAGAAAAATTGTTTTTCCCATTAAGAACTCGAAAAATTCAATCCTGAAAATGGAAGAGGAGATAACCCTCAAGCTTAAACAGGATTCTTACATAGCCGTTGAAGTCTTTGGAGAGAACAGCCTCTACCCGGTCCTCCAGGCAGCTAACCGCGGCCTCAGGAACGCAACCTTTCCCTATGCTTTGACAAATCCCGTTTTCGTGGATGTGGACGGCAATGGCAGGTTTGATGCTCCACTTCCTAAAAGGATTGAATCCTACCCTGATACGCGCTGAAACGATCATCGATGTCTATTGTATAAACTCTATAAACCCTATAGAACTTGAAGAAAAGGTAAATTTAAAATAGATTATGTAAGTTTGAGACAAAACTTAAATTCAGAAAGGATGAAAACAAAATGAAATTCAGGTATTTCTCGTTTTTATTGTGTGTCATTATTGCCCTTGGATTTTGTACGACACAAAAAGCAAAACGGGTCTTGATTCCTCAAATCGATGGAGAATGGTGGTATGTGACCGGAAATCCTATGGACCATAAGTTTGCCACTGAAAGGCAGGAACCGGTTGACTTCGCTGTCTGGCAGGCTCTTAGAACAATAATAGTGCACTTTTAAAACTTAAATCTTACTAAAACAGTGCACTTTTAATTTTTATCTGACACAGGTTAATTATTTTCTTGACAAAAGAAAGGTTATATATAAAAATTATTTTAAATGAAAGAACAATCGTTTGTGCCAATCAATTATTCCATATGGCCTAGCTAGGGAAAAAATGAGCTGCATTTTGGGATTCGATAATCAGGAGAATTGTCGTCATGAATTTCATTTTTTTCCTAATCCCAGGAACATTATTGAATGCAAATCGAGGGGGGTGAGTGACAATAACAGTATTCATTTCACTTTCGAATAGATTCTGTGTTTAGAAGAGAAAAATGTCATACCAAGATTAAAATAGAAAGGAGAAGATAGATGATATTTAGGTGTATTGTGCTTTTACTGGGTATCGTTATTTTCTTTGGATTCTGCGCATCGGAAAAAGGAAATACGCCCTCTCAACGAGACGCTGCGCATACAGCCACCCATCAAGAGGCCGAAGAATGGGCCGGTTTGACGTTAAGTCGTCTTTCGATTGAGAAGAAAATTGGCCAGATGATCTGTGAACAGATGCGCGGGGAGTATGTAGCGGAAGATAGCGCGAAATACCAATACTTGATAAAACTCATAAGAGAATACGGAGTTGGGAGTCTTGTTCTCTATGGCGGGACGCCTCAGGACACGGCCAGCCTCCTCAATCGGCTTCAAAGAGAATCCGAGATACCACTGCTCATCTCGGCAGATTTTGAAGGAGGGCCAGGACAACAAATAAAAGGGGCGACCGAGTTTCCAGCGAATATGGCCCTGTCGGCCATAGGATCGGAGGAATTGGCTTATCAGGTTGGAAAGGTGGGGGCCTTGGAAGGCCGGGCTATCGGCATCCAT
This sequence comes from Candidatus Aminicenantota bacterium, assembly GCA_030633795.1. Lineage (GTDB taxonomy): Bacteria > Acidobacteriota > Aminicenantia > Aminicenantales > Aminicenantaceae. The sequence continues at coordinate 2,201 of DAOWCB010000043.1, forward strand.
CTCACGTATTCTCCAGTTGTCGACATCCAGACAAGGCCCGAAAATCCAGTGCTCAGTGTCCGTTCCTTCGGAAGAGATTTGGACCTTTTAGGACGTTTAGCTGGAGCATACATCAGAGGATACCAGGAAAACGGTATGCTAGCTACTGCCAAGCATTATCCAGGGCGGGGGGATGTCGAACTAATTCCAGGAACAGAGTTCACCATAAACAAAAAGCCTAGTGAGCAAGTCGAGGCTGAAGATTTTTATGCTTTTAAGAAGGCAATCGAAGCTGGAGTTACATTTATCATGAGTGAGCATATTGCCATACCTTCGATCACCGATGGTTCTGACCTTCCAGCCAGTGTAGAGAAAAAAATTGCCACTCACTGGCTTCGAGAAAAGCTTGGCTTTCAAGGTATCCTGACCACGGATGATATGTGGTATGAAAAAGTCACGAAACGCTTCGGTCCAGTCAAGGCATGCATAATGGCAGTTCAAGCGGGTCATGATGCTATCCTCAAGCCATCAAATGCAGTGGAAACCATCAGAGGAGTGGTCGAGGCCGTAAAAGCAGGTGAAATACCAGAGGAAAGGATCAATCGATCTGTCAAGAAGATCCTCTACTGGAAGGCACGCCTCAATCTCCACCGCAACAGGTTCGTGGATGTAAACCGAATATCCTCTATCGTGGGTATCCAGGAGCACCAAGACCTAGCCCAAAAAATTGCCGCTTCTTCCATCACTCTGTTGAAAAATGATGATTTCTTCCCTACGGATTCGTCTAAACTGGGAAAAATTGTCAACATCTGCATCCAGAAAAAAGACAGCAATCAAGCTCCAGTGGCGGTGTTTTCTAAGTTGAAAAAAGCTTTCAATGAGATTAAAGGCTTTCATTTCAGGCAAAACACATCCTCTGATTTCTATAAAAGAGCCGTGGAGGCAGTCGAAAAAGCAGATACAGTCATCATATCACTTTTCAATCAAAGAAATGTTTACAAGGACAACGGTCCGCTCAAAGACAGAGATCGTGACTTCCTGAATAGAATCATAAAGATGAAACCAAAATCCACTGTTGTTATGTCTTACGGAAATCCTTACCTTGCCGAGAGCCTCAAAAATGCAACCGCCTTTGTGATAGGCTATGGGGAGGGAGGCTTTTACGGCAATCAGATCATCTACGCCGACTCTTTCATCAAGCTGCTCAAGGGTGAGATATCACCTAAAGGAAAGCTCCCGGTCAAGGTGTCCGATGAATTCCCGTTGGGAAGCGGAATCGTTTATTAGGAAAGAGAATTTAAAAGTATAATAGAGATCAATCAAAAATATTTTTTCAGTTGCTGATTGGTGCCGAAATATATTTTTACATTCCCTTGTGAGTGCTGTATGTTGACTCATGGTTTCTCATAGATTTTAATGCTAAATCTGTCTGAATAAGATTTCCGAGGCTAAACAGAAAAAAAGGCTCCCCAAACTAGCTTGAAGGAGAGGGAAATGAAAAAAAAATCCATGTTTATGCAGGGATTAATCTGCCTGTTTGTTCTGGCCTTTCTAGCTGCGGAATCATTATCTCTTTATGCTGAAGACCAGCTCAGCGTGATAACACGCAAACAGGAAGGCCGCCGGATGAGGAATTCCAGCGGGCTCTTCGACCCTGAGTCCAACGCCGATTCTTTCCGGATCCAGCCGGGAGAGACGGTTGTGCTGGCTGAGCTGGAGGGTCCGGGTGAAATCCAGCACATCTGGTTCACTATCGGCGCCTATGACAGACGCTACCCGAGGACCATGGTTTTCCGGATCTACTGGGATGAGGCCAGGATTCCTTCTGTTGAGACGCCGCTGGGCGATTTCTTCGCCGCTGGTCACGGTATGCGGACCAATGTCAGCACTCTCCCGATCGAAGTGACATCTTACGGCCGTGCCCTGAATTGCTACTGGAAGATGCCCTTTCGTAAAAAGGCACGTTTAACCATGACTAACGAAGGGCCAAGGCCGATCACATCCAATTATTTTTACATCGATTGGATCAAGCTGGACAAGCTGCCTTCGGATTCCATGTACTTCCATGCCCGGTACAACCAGGAGTGGCCTGTCAAGCCATTCACCTATTACACTCTCCTAGAGGTGGAAGGGGACGGCCAGTATGTGGGAAGTGTGATCAACCTCCACAGCTCTGTGGGAAGCTGGTTTGGAGAATCGGATGACCACTTCTACATCGACGGGGAAGAAGAACCTAGTCTGGTCGGGACAGGTTTTGAGGATTACTTTTCTGACGCCTGGAATCTCCGTCTTTATTCTAACCTGAATGCCGGGATCACTATTCGTGAATGGAACAGCGAGGATGCCCGCATCACAGGTTTTAAATGGCACATCCAGGACCCGATTATGTTCAAGAAATCCTTAAAGGTAGAAGTCGAACGACGGAGCTATGTGACCGTAGAAAATCCCAAGACTGGGGAAGTGGAGCGAGGCGACTTTAAATACAGGGCAGATTTTTGCTCCTCTGTGGCCTTTTGGTACCAGAGAACCGTGGCCACACCCTGGAAGCCCTTTCCACCGGTAAATGAACGTCTGATGCCTGAGATTTGGATCGAGCCCCGCGAGATGGCCGAGCTGCCGCCTGAGAAATGCCCAATTCGCACCTCGCCAGGCCTGAAACCAGAAGCTGCCTACAACAGGACGGGTTGGAGGAAGAGAATGTTTTACACGCACAACGATAAGCTGGGTGCTTGGTTTGAACTGCCTTTTGAAGTTAAGGAGATAGGCCGCTATTCTCTTTCTGTGTTTCCCATCCTGTTCAGGGAGAACGGCATCTGGAAAATCTCCTTGAGTGGCCCTGGTATTAAAAAGGTTCTCAACCCGCGGATGGACCTTTGGGACCCGTTCTTATGTTGGAAAGAGAATTACCCGGAGAACGAGCAGTTTGGAACGAATATCGAGAAAAAGCTGGGAATTTACCATCTCAAGCCGGGAAAATACGTATTCCGATTCGAATGTGTCGGGACGAATCCGCTATCCTATGACGAAAAAACGGGGAAAAATGGCTACAGCATTCGCTTGGACGCACTTTCGGTGAGGATGTTGCCTTGGGGTGATATGAGCGTCTGGTACAAGGATTATTTGAAAAAAGAAGCTTCGCTCTTTGCCAAGAAAGAGGCCGAGGCCAGAAAAACGGTGGCCGAACTGGCCAAAGCCATCCAGACGTTTAGAGAAGATTTCCTCCGTTATCCGGAATCCCTCGATGTTCTTGTCGAGCGGCCGGCCGAGATGAACAGAGTCAGGGCAAAAAGAGCGGTCCGATGGCCCTACTTCAAAGGAAATAGGATTCCTTTGGATCCCTGGGGGCAGAAATACAGGTACCTGATTCCCGGTCGCTACAACCCGGATTCCTTTGACGTCTGGTCGTTCCACGGCCACAGCCGAGATCCCAGCCTCTGGATCGGCAACTGGAAAAAGCCGAAAGAAGAAAAGAAATAAATAGAATTTCTGCCCAAAGCAGGAGAAGCGTTTAAAAAGAAAGGAGAGTTGAAAAATGAATAAAAAAGTAAAGACACTTAATGTGCTCCTTTTTGTTATGTCCGCGGGCATCTTACTTTTATCATCGTGGATCCTCGTAGGGCAAAAGAACGTTCAGAAAGCTCCTCCCTTTCATACCGGCGGGAAACTTTTCCCCGAGCCAGTACCGGCTCCTCCCCCGGCTGGAGTTTTGGCTGCGGATAATCCGATGATGCAGCTGGCCAGGCCAAAGAATTTCTCAACCGCCAGAGTCAGTTCCTTCGCCAGAAACGGACTCAACCTCGACACGGTTCCGATTCCCGTGGGAGGAGAGGAGGTCACCATAGCCGACATCAAGGGTCCGGGAGCTATCACCCACATCTGGACGACCTATAAAGGAGGAGGTCGGGACCTGATCATCCGCTTCTACTGGGACGGGAGTGAGCATCCAAGTGTGGAGGCTCCCATCGGAGATTTCTTCGGTGTGGCCATGGGGCATGTGGCTCCAATCTCCAGCCTTCCTATTCAGTGCACATCACGAGGGCGCTCGCGAAACTGCTGGTGGTACATGCCATTTAACAAATCTGCTCGCGTCACTTTGAGCAATCTCCGTCCTCCTGATTATTTCGAAGGAACCGATGTGCCCATCCGTCACCGAAACAGGATCTATTACTACATCGATTACCAGTCCTACAGCCAACCGATCAAGGACATCCGGTATTTCCATGTACGGTTCAAGGAAACGGATCCTGCCCAGCGCGGAAGGCCAGTTAACCTTGTTGAGGTCGAAGGCGAAGGCCATTATGTCGGCGTAGTGTTAGGCCATCGCACAAGGACGCCTGGATGGTTCGGGGAGGGAGATGATATCATCACTGTCGACGGTCAGCTGTCCTTTGTCGGCACCGGAACCGAGGATTATTTTTGCGATGCCTGGGGATTCAGGGTTTTAAGTCAGCCTTATTTCGGTTGCTCGGTCTATGAAGGCCGAAAAATTGGCGACAGTTTGAGCATCTACAGGTTTCACGTTGTTGACCCCATTCCTTTCCGGAAACACTTCAAGTTTGAGATTGAACATTGGCCCTGGATCAGCGAATGGCCCAACACAGGCCGAGGGTATTATTCCAGCCTCGGTTTCTGGTACCAAAAAGGTCTCCATAAGCCATGGCCCAGGCTGGATAAGCTGGTCTCCGATGATCCTTGGGATCCGACTAAGGGACGTTGGTATGTCAAGGACGCTCTGGAAGCAGATGACCTAGGAATCCTCTCATTCAAGAGTAAAGGAGGCGAAGGAACGCGACCAGAATCCCAGCTTCTCATGCCAAACCAGAGCGGTGACTACATGCTTGCCTTTGATTCATGGGGGCGGGGAGAATTCTCGCTGGCAGTGCCTGTTAAAGAAGAGGGGACGTACAATGTCAAGATCCACTATCTCCGTGCTCCCGACTACGGTAAGGTTCAGCTTCATGTGAACGGAGATGCCGTTGGTGAGCCTGTTGATCTCTTCCGCGCATTTGTCGAGATGTTTCCTAGACCCGTTTGGCCGCCCAAAGAGTTTGTCTTTTCTGGAGTGATGCTCAAACCTGGCTTGAACACGTTTACATTTTCCATCGATTCCAAAAACCCAGAATCCGAGGGCTACAAATGCAGGATCGACTGTATCGTTCTGGAGAAGGAGGTAAGATAGCCATAAAAATAGTTGGATAAACATTCAACAAGGAGGAGACATGATTGTCAAAAAGATTACACGCAGGAACTTTTTTGCGAGTTTAGTGAGTGTGGGAGTCGGTCTTCCTTTAATCGGCCGATTCACACAGGGACAACCTACAAAAAAAGGCAATCTCAATCGTCCTTTGATCGTGACAAGCAAAACAAATCCCGATGTGAAGGAGAGTGTCACGACCACCGCCTGGGATGTGCTGAAGGAAGGTGGCAGTCCACTGGATGCTGCAGAAAAAGCAGTAAATGTTTCCGAGCTTGATCTGAAAGATCCAACCGTAGGTTATGGAGGGAGTCCGAATGAAGAAGGGGATCTCCAACTCGATGCATCGGTGATGTCTGGCCCGGATGGTAATAATGCAGGTGCAGTCGCAGCTCTGGAAAACATCAAAACTCCATGTTCAGTTGCCCGTCTGGTCATGGAACGGACAGATCATTTGTTTCTTGTTGGAAAAGGAGCCTTGAAATTTGCAAAAATGCACGGGTTTAAAGAAGAGAATCTTTTGACTGAAGAAGCTCGAAAAGAGTGGGTGGAATGGAAAGAGAATTTAAGCGAGCGAGACTATTACCTTCCTCCACGCAAAAAATACAAGCCCGAGGGCGGGGGGACAATAAATGTGTTTGTTCTGGATGCAAAAGGAGATATCGCAGGCGTAACCAGTACATCAGGTCATCATTTCAAGTTAGTAGGTCGTGTTGGTGATTCTCCTATCATCGGAGCCGGCCTCTATGTTGATAATGATATTGGGGACGCAGGGTCCAGCGGGCACGGAGCCGAATCGATAAAAGTCTGTGCCAGCTTTTTGGCTGTTGAGAAAATGCGCGAAGGGATGACGCCTCTGCAGGCCTGTCGATTTGTGTGCCAGCGAGTAGTCGACCGTCATGACGGAAAGCCTATGTTCGGCTTAAAAATCGCAGCCCTGAACAAAGCGGGAGATTATGGCTGCGGTTCCATCAGGGGGAGGATTGACAAAGAGTCCGGGAAGGTTGTCGGGCGGGGCTTCAGCGTTCACGACGCCAAAGGGCACCGCTCCGAGCCGGGAGATGCCCTGCTGCCGCCCATGACAAAGGAGGAGCGGGATTCAATTCCCAGGCGTTAAAGTGTTACTCAGATTTATGATGGAAAGTGGCCAAATGGCATCTTATGACCTGTTAAGCTTAGATTATCCCCTTATGAGTAAAGCTCATAATATTTAAGCTGACTCAATAACAATTTTGAGAGAATACTTAAAAGAAAGGAGATAGACGACAATGAAGAATCATTTTTCGGTTTTGTTTATACTCATTTTGTGTGGAGCTTTGGGCGTCCAATATCAAACAGCCCAGACACTCTACTCGATCACCAAGCCTCACAAAGGGAGATCGATGAGATCAAACGGCGGGAAACCATATTACAACACTGTCACCAT
>DAOWCB010000208.1 GCA_030633795.1 Candidatus Aminicenantota bacterium
CCTTTTTCTCTAAATTCGATGTTCATCTGATTTACCACTCCTTGTATTTTGTCCCGTCAAAGGCAATTCCCATACTTTTTGTGTAAACATCATAGACGTTTTCTCCTCCCCAGCTTTCACTATCCGGATCATCCTGGTAAGATCTCAGCCCCCAATTATAGGAATTTGTCATCGGATCTTTGGGAATTCTTCTCAAAAACTTTACGATTTTTATGTCGTCAGTCTGTTCTCGTTGTGTCCTGCCTCGTTGCGTTCCACCTGCCTGCGCTCCGCCACTTACCTCCACACCTTCGACCAGAGTTTCTAGGTCAGGTGGGTAACCCTCAGAGTTGTCTTCGTACTCGATTCTGTTTTCATCGGCGAGTTTTTTGTAGGCATCGATTGCGTCTCTTATTATCCTCACATTTCTTCTCAGCTCGATTTCTCTTTCTCTTTTGACTGCCACTAAGGCCAGCGGTATGGCAACGGCTGCAAGGATAGCAAGTATGGTAAAGGTGACGATCACCTCGATAAGGGTGAACCCCTTCTGATTTTTTTTGAGCTTAACCATAGCTCAACCGTTAATATTTATTTCTCTTTTTGTAATCTTCTTGGTTCGAATTTTTATTTCTATCAGGTCGGTTGTCATCCATTGAGCCAGACGGGCGGGGCTCCAATGCTTTTTTGCTCAATTTTATTTTGTTGCCTTCGTCGACGGCCAATACCTTTACCTTGACTGTTTGTCCGAGCTTCATGACATCACGCGTGTGTCTGATTCTGTAATGGGCGATTTCTGAAATGTGGAGGAGCCCGACGATGTTGGGAAGAATTTCAACAAAAGCTCCGTATTCCTCGATACGCACGACTTTTCCTGTATAGGTTTTTCCCGCTTCCGCCTCGACAGTAATCTCTCGGATCATTTCCCTGGCCTGCTCGGCAGCTTTTACATCTGTTGATGCGATGGTGATTTTTCCAGTTTCATCGATATCTATTTTTGCACCAGTCTGAGCAAGGATTTTTTTGATGTTTTTGCCGGCGGGGCCTATGACTTCAGAGACTTTTTCCGGATTGATAATAAGATACAAGATTCGTGGAGCATAGGGGGAGATGTCGGGGCGAGGTTCGGGTATGGCTTGTTTCATCTTTTCTAAAACATTTAGTCGCGCAATGCGCGCTTTTTGTAAACCTTCTCTTAAAATATCAAGATTGATCGATGTGATCTTGAGGTCGAGTTGGATGGCTGTGATCCCTTTTTCTGTGCCGGCTACCTTAAGATCCATGTCTCCAATGTGATCCTCCAACCCGGCAATATCCGTTAGGATAGCATATCGTTCCTCTTCCTTGATAAGGCCAATGGCTATTCCCGCCACAATCATGGATAGAGGGACTCCGGCATCCATTAATGAGAGGACGCCGCCACAGACAGCCGCCATGGAGGAAGATCCATTCGACTCTAAAATATCTGAAACGATGCGGACTGTGTAGGGAAAGTCTTCTTCATCAGGCATAGAGGGAAGAATGGATTTTTCTGCCAGTGCACCGTGTCCAATTTCTCTCCGGCCGGGACCTCTTAAAAAAGAAACTTCTCCGACACTAAAGGGAGGAAAATTATAGTGCAGCATAAACCTCTTTTTCCCTTCTTCCCCCAGGCCATCGATTCTCTGGACATCTTCGAAAGTACCGAGGGTTACAGTGGCCAAGCATTGTGTTTCTCCTCTGGTGAAAAGGGCTGAGCCATGGGTGCGGGGAAGCATGCCCACTTCGATGGAAATGGGTCTTATATCATCAAAACTCCTCCCATCCACTCTTTTACCTTTTTCGAGGACCATGTTCCTGACCAGTTTTTTCTGGATCTCATAGAATATCTGGGTGGTTTTGCTTATCTCCTCTTCTTTTTCTTCAGGGATGTCTGTTATAAGGTTCTCCAAGATTTGTTTGGTCTTGGCGTCTCTTTCCTTTTTTAGCTTTATCTGGAAAGATTCCAGGATTTCCGATGAGATTTGGCTTTCGATTTTTTCGAATTTTGCCTGATCTATCTTAGGTATCTCAAATTTCCTCTTTTGGATATTCATTTCCTGAAATAGATCTTTTTGGGCCTGTATAATTTTTTTTATCGGTTCCTGGGCATGAGAGACCGCTTCCAGGATTTTCTCCTCTTCGATCTCCGTAGCCCCGGCCTCCATCATGACGATTCCATATTCTGTCCCAGCTACGATCATGTTGAGATGGCTTTGTTCGAATTGGCTTTTTTTCGGATTTATGACAAATTCATTGTCGATGTAGCCAACTTTAACGGCTCCTATCGGGGTTGTGAACGGGATATCGGAAAAATACAGGGATGCCGAGGCACCTATAATACCGAGTGTGTCCGACTCGTTCTCCAAATCCGCAGAGAGAAGAAGGGCAACGATCTGTGAGTCGAAATAATATCCTTCAGGAAAAAGGGAACGGACGGGTCTGTCGATCATGCGGCTGATGAGAATTTCTCTCTCCGAAGGTCTCCCTTCTCGTTTGAAAAACCCACCAGGGATTTTTCCTGCGGCATAGGTGTTCTCGCGATAATCCACGATCAAAGGAAGAAATGGTTTCCTTTCTTTGACTTCCTTTTTTGATGTGGCAGAGACGAACATGATGGTGTCTCCGTAACGGATCAAGGCAGATCCATCTGCTTGCTTCCCGATCTTGTGTACTTCAATGGATAGAGTTCGATTGTTGATATCAATATTGATTTTTTGATCAGACATTATTTCCTCGCGGCCTCAGTTTACTTTCTGAGTTTGAGCTTTTTGATAACGGCCTCGTAGCGTTTGACATCTTCTTTTTTCAGGTATCCCAGAAGTCTTTTCCGTCGTCCAACCATTTTTAAAAGGCCTGTCCGGGAATTATGGTCTTTTTTATGGAATGTAAAATGTTGGGCTAAGTAATTGATTCTATTGGTAATAATGGCAATTTGAACCTCTGGTGAGCCAGTGTCTTTTGGATGAACTTTAAAAGTCTTAATTATTTTTTCTTTTTCTTCTTTGTCCAGCACTAAAATAGTCTCCTTAGGTAGTGTTGATATAATTCTACTAGAATTAGAGATTATCCTATCATAAAAATATACTGATGTAAATCTCAAAAAGTTAACCTGAATTATTCATAAAATATGCTGATGACATCATTTATACTCACAAAAGCCAATGTTCAAATTTATCTATCTTTATTCATCAGCATATTTTACCCTACGGGCGAGCCGATCTCACTGCATCGACTTCGTTGTAACCCACTTGCGGTAGTTCACTACAGCTGCGTGGGCCACTTCCTTGCCGCTACAGCAATCTCAACTCGTGAATTATCCAGGCTCTAGCTGTCCAAGGTTTGCAGAAGGAAATTGTCTTGCCTGATTCTTCTGGTTCATGGAGTGGAAAAGGGAATTATGCGATTAAGGGCTTTGCGAAATTTTTAATTTTCGAGAAAGCGTTTCCTTTTTAACAGTTCATGAGCATATTTGGAATCATGCCCGCCCATTTTTTCCTTTGTTTCCTTTAGCTTTGCCTCTATCTCTTCTATCGTCATCCTGTTGATCTTTTTCTTTTTAGTAGGTGCAACCTCTTCAGCTGCAGGTGGCGCTTCCTCTTTTTTTTCTTCTTCTGGCTTCTTTTCTTCTTTGGCTTCAGGTTTGGGTTCGACGTCTTCCTTTTCTTCTTCCTTTTTTTCTGCCGGTTTTTCCTCGGGCTTGTCCTTTGGCTTTTCTTCTTCTGGCTTCTTTTCTTCTTTGTCTTCAGCTTTGGGTTCGATGTCTTCCTTTTTTTCTTCTTTTTTTTCTGCCGGTTTTTCCTCAGGCTTTTCTTCTTTGGCTTCAGGTTTGGGTTCGATATCTTCCTTTTCTTCTTCTTTTTTTTCTGCCGGTTTTTCCTCAGGCTTGTCCTTTGGTTTTTCTACTTCTGGCCTCTTTTCTTCTTTGGCTTCAGGTTTGGGTTCGATATC
>DAOWCB010000244.1 GCA_030633795.1 Candidatus Aminicenantota bacterium
CGCTGTACATACCGGCTTCTGTAGGGAATTTTGAGATAGCCATACAATCTTGCGGATAGGATGCCCCTTCGGAAATCCTCTTCATTGATATCCATGACTTCGGCTTCCGTGACCTTTTTTGCCTTGCCCTGAAGATAAAGGGCACACAGATCTCCTGCAGACAATGGATTCCGTGCAAAAACAGCAGAGTGGACTTTTACGCCTGTGGGAATGCCCAGGACGACTGTTGAATTCCCGATGGCTTCATACACATCCCGAGCTGTTCCGTCTCCCCCAGCAAAAAGAAGGATGTCCACTCCCTTTTTCTGCATGGTACGAGCGGCTTTCTGGGTGTCTTTTGCCGTTGTGGAGGACAAAGAAATGCCATCGATGACTTGTGGCACGAAACCACAATCGATGGCTGTGTCCTCCCCCATTTTGCGAGGACAAGTGAAGAGAGTTATGGAATCCTTAAGAGCGACGAGCGCTTCGAGTGCTTCACCAGTCCTTTGAAAATAAACTGGTTTTGCTCCGAGCTTGATGGCTTTTTCCAGAATTTCCTGGCCATCCGTCCCTTTAAGGCCAACTCTCCCCCCCATTCCAGCGATGGGATTGACAATCAGTCCCAGTTTTTTCATAAATGCCGAGCCTTAGAAGCGGTGATTAATACCCGCCATTATCCGGAAAGACATTATACCAGGAGGCACACTCCTTTTTCCAAGACATTCACATATTTTAATCGAATGTGTCAAACACACTTGAATTATTATTATTCCTATGATATTAGTAAATTTAATATGGCAAAAGTTTTGTGTTTTCTATTTTTGTTCCTATGTTTAACGGCCTCAACTGTCTTTTGCAACATCTCTCACCAATCCGATCACATGAATACACATCTCATCTCTGAAGTCTTATCTATTCATCCTGGCAGATCGTTCAGTGTGGGAGTGCTCCTCGAGTTGGAAAAGGGTTGGCACACCTACTGGCTAAATCCGGGTGATTCAGGCTTACCGATAGCAATTACATGGAAGCTTCCCCCTGGTTTTATCCCCGGAGAAATCCAATGGCCTTACCCCGGTCGATTCGGTACAGATTCTGTCGTTAATTTTGGGTATGAGGAAGAAGTGCTTCTGATCACAGAAATTCAGGCTCCCCCGGCTGCCAAACCAGGTGAGACAATAACAATTGAAGCGGACGTGGAGTGGTTAGTCTGTAAGGAGGAGTGTCTTCCTGGACGCACTGATATTACCCTGAGCCTCCCGGTTCAATATAAAGAGCCTGCATCCGATCTGTTCTGGGCAAAAAAGTTTGCAGACACTCGAAAGAAATTGCCCATCCATTCGAAGGATTGGTCAGTCCGTTCGGCCATCAATAAAAACCATGTACTCCTCAGTATTTCCTCTCCAACGTGGTTCAAGAACCAAATGACGGACATCTATTTTTACCCAGAACAGTCAGAACTTTTCGATTACTCGGCGCCACAATTTTTTAAAAAAACGGAAGACGGATACGTCATCCAGGCCAAGCTTTCAACGCTCGCCCAAAAAATTCCCTTAAAACTTCAAGGAGTTTTGGTTTCCGATAAAAGCTGGTCTCGCGATTCAGATAGCAGAGCTATACGATTTGTTGTGCCATTCGCACAAAATAAGAATGAAGATAAAATAACACAGAAGGAGGTTTCCCGATGAAAATATTTGTGTTGTTTACATGTGTACTTTTCACAGCCCTTGGCATGAATCTTGTAGCTTTTGAGGTAGCTGTGGATAAACCAGCACCGGATTTTAAGTGTAATGATTCAAATGGAAACGAGCATACGCTTTCCGCTTACGAGGGAAAGATCGTCGTCCTCGAATGGCTCAACCACGATTGTCCCTTTGTTCAAAAGCATTACAGAAGCGGAAACATGCAGAAGATGCAGAGAATCTATACTGGAAAAGATGTCATTTGGTTGTCGGTAATATCCTCGGCTCCTGGAAAGCAGGGATTTTGTACTCCCGATAAAGCCAATGATTTGACAAGATCTAAAAATGCACACCCGACAGCTGTTCTTCTGGATCCCCTGGGAACAGTAGGAAAAAAATACGGGGCCAAGACCACTCCGCATATGTTCATCATCAACAAAGAAGGGACTCTCGTCTACAATGGCGGCATCGACAATAAACGCTCAACTGATCCGAAAGATGTCGACAGAGCTACGAAGTACGTTGCAAAGGCGTTGAATGAACTATTGGCTGGAGAAGAGGTCTCTACCAAGACCAGCGCACCTTACGGATGCTCTGTGAAGTACAAATAGGATCGTTTTTCCCAGGATTTTTTGTCTTAAAGATAGGAATTTCCTATTTTTTCGCTATGGTGAGTAATCCAGAGGCCGGGACCATAAATTTGTAAACGCCTTTCTTGAGAGTCCGTGTCCGTTTTTTGACAAGATTTCCCGAACAATCATAAGTGTCAGCGTTTACCTTTCCTAGATCATAGGTCAAGTCTAAAATGACATGTTCACTGCTTTTTGCGTTGACGATATCGAGATTCTCACACTTTTTTCCATCCATTGAGATATTCATATCATTGTAAAGGGCTACAATGGTCTTATTTTTGGTCTTGGACAAGATCATTGGGTAGACAGCTCCTGGATTCACAGGGATAAATTCACCATCGAGCAACACATCTCTGTTCTCCCGCCAGTAGTTGAACCAGAATTTGACCATCTCCAAGTGTTCATCAGGGATCGAATCCAACCTTACTGAAAGCTGCGGCACGCTGAAAAGGATATTTAGAATCTGGAGGGCTGCATTCTCGACGGAGTCATCTTTATGCCACATGAACATGTCGGAATGAACGGCCGTATTCCCACAGAGCAATCGGATGTCGGTGGTCCGGGCTCGGTTGATGACAGCCATGTTCGGGCAATCAGCGGCCCGGAACATGTTCCCATACTTTCGCATCAGAGGTCCGATGTAAGGCTGGCGGAACTCGATTAATATATCAGGCTTTACCGCTCTCAGCCGTGACATCACATCGGTCATCAGTTTATCCACCGCTTCATTGACAGACGCATAATCTCTGCCATCCGATGCTGTCAGCACCGTCTGTTCATTAGCAGCAAAACGGGCGATGAAATCCAGCTTAAATCCATCCAGGTCCCAGTCCTTCAAGGCTGTCTCATAGGTGTTAATGATAAATTCCCTGACTTCAGGATACCTTGGGTCCAATACGTACGTTCCCTGCCCTTCCCAGTAATCCAGATATTTCCCCTTGAACTGCGGGTAATTCTTTGAGTTCTCACCTACAAACGGGAGAGAGTACCAGAGCAGGAATTTCATTCCCAGTTGATGGACCCTCTGGACAAAGCTCTTCATGTCAGGAATCCTGACTGGCTCCCAATCACCAGTGAATGCATACCCTCTCTGGCTATCGAGCGTCTGCCAACCGTCGTCAACGATCACAGCGTCGAAGCCCAATTTTTTCGCGATCGTGCATTCATTGACGACATCATCTGCGTCTAAGTTCTGATGGAAGCTATACCAGGTGGAATACATCGGCCATTTGGC
>DAOWCB010000045.1 GCA_030633795.1 Candidatus Aminicenantota bacterium
ATTCAGCAATGTCAGAAACTTATCCTGACATTGCTGAAAAAACTTTTCAAGATGAATCTTTTTATTTTCATCGGCATTTTTTACCCTTATGGGAAACGCGGCGAGCCAATCTCACTGCATCTGCTTCGTTGCGATCCATTTGCGGTACACTTATACAGCAGCATGGACCAACGCCTCGCATCGGCAGCAAGCTTAGCTCGTGAATAATCCAGGCTGTCCGATCGAGTTGTTTTTCTTTTCTATTATCTCTTCGAGAAAGTCAAGCTTTTTCCTTTTTTTTTACATCCCGGATGCAGATTCAGTCCTGGCACATGTACACCAATGCCCGTCCAGGATACCTAAACCGTCAGTTATACTATAACATTGGCATTGATTAGGTAATACTGCATTTTGTATTTGGTGCTGGAACAGGGTTGCAAGAAAGCGATTATCGTGTATTGCTTTATTTTGACAAGAAGCTGACTGATATAGAGAGAAGGAGAATAAAAAGAAGTTACGCCTGCTAAGCTAGTCCTCCGCCATCCACGACAAAAATAGATCCGGTTACCCAACTGGATAACTGGCAGGTCAGAAAAAGAACAGCATTGGCCACATCATCCGGGCTTCCCACACGAGGAATAGGCCGGTCCGATGCTTCAGCAAGGAACTCGCCGATATCCTGATGCATTTGTGCCGCTTCCCTTTCGAGAAGCTCTGTGTGGACATCCCCCGGGCAAACACAATTCACTCTAACTCCTTGTTCGCCATGATCGATAGCCATAGCACGAGTCAGATTGACCACCCCACCCTTGGAAGCGCAATAGGCAACGGCGTTGGGACCTCCCTTGATTCCCCAACCGGATCCTATGTTAACTATGCTTCCTCCTCCGTTCTGGACCATGCGAGGGATCACTAGATGGGAGAGCTGATAGACTGATTTCAAGTTGACACGCAGAACATGATCCCATTCCTCTTCGCTCAGCTGGACGATGTCTTTTCTTGTGATCACACCGGCATTATTCACCAAGATATCAAGGTTCCCAAAATCTTTCGACACGCCATCGACCGCATTCTGGCAATCGGAGCGAACACTAACATCGCATGCATAAAATTTAGCCTTGTTTCCCAGTTGTCGGATGTCCTCCTCGATTTGTGGGCCTTTGTGTTTATCGATGTCAAACAATGCAATATCCGCTCCAGCCTCGGCTAATCGTATGGCAACAGCCGATCCGATCCCTGAAGCGGTTCCTGTAACTATCGCCGTCTTTCCCTCTAATGAAATGAGGTTAAGGATGTTATCGTGAATACGCATTATTATTCCTTTTTTTCCAATAGCAGGATGAGAACATTGTGTTCTCCTTCAGGAATCTGAAATTTTGTCGATTTTCCCTCAAAGATTTCTGCCGGTTGATTGTCAATTTCGATTTGGTATCTTCCCTTGGCTAAGAGATTGATTCTTATTTTGGTTCTTTTAAGAGTCGTGATATCGAACCCCACTTCATTCTCCGAGTAAAGAAAACGACGAAAAACAGCGGCTTTGTTTGCCTTCAGTATAACCCTTCCCTCTTCCTTCAATTTGACTTTTTTTGGAGAAATTTCAATATCGTAATGTCTCCCTTGTATATAAAGCCGGGACAGCTTTCCTCTTTTTTCAGGTTGTATCATCCCAAATCTGAAACCATCCCATGGAGTAAAATCCATGTATTCTTCCAAGGCGATCAAGGCAAAAAGAGGTCCCCAACTTTGGTGCCTTAGTCCTCCCGCCTCGCCGGTTCGAGAATCGAAATTTTCTGGACAGAGTTGAAAATTTGTCCAACTGCGCATGAACAATTCCGCGCTTTTTTTGGCATACTCTGAAGCAACGGCATCAAAACCATACGCTTTCAAACCTTGGTAGATCAAGTAGTTGGTGGGCGCCCAGATTTTGCCCCTCCAATAATCCTGATCCGCAAATTCAAGATCATCTCGAGATATGGTAGGAACGACGTATTCACCCCAGTATTCCTCCTCATTCAACAGGCGCTTTTTCAGCAGAAGGGCCCTCTCTTGATCAGGAATCTTTGCCAAAAGCGGGTAAAAATTGGAAGCTGCTTTTTTTTGGGAGAAACTCCCATCCCAATATCGATCATAATAAAAGCCATCTGCTTCGTTCCAAAGATTATCATTGATCAGATCTCTCATTTGCTCGTATTCTTCCGTATAACTAGCAAAATCCTGTTCGTTTTTTAAAATCCTGGCCATTTGCGCCAAGCACCACGCATCCAATGTATACAAAGAATTCAAATCGACACAATTCATGGTCAAAGTTCCTGTCGCTTCACTAAAAACAGCCCTATCCCAATTGGGCAGATCGTCTTGACCCGATTCCCAACTGGACCGGGTTTCCCCGCTGGCATCTTCTTCCCAAGAAGGAACCCAGGAAGCGATCAAGCCTGTATCCGAGCCCCATTCCATAAGTCCATCTCTGTTTCCATCCCGTCTGTCTTGACCGTTTGTTTTTTTAGTCTTCCAGAATGCATGCCATCTCTTCAGAAAAGGATACGCGTGTTGAAGAAAGTCCATGTCGCCGTCTCTCTGGAAACACTTCCACACCACAAAGGAACCGACAGGAGGTTGAGACCGATCCGGAGTTCCCCCAAACTCATCTTTCCAATGGGGGATATTTCCGTTCGGGTATTGCGTTTCGAGAACAGACTGAATGACATCTTTCGCGTGCTTAACGCTCTCTACAGATAATAATAAAGCATTGAAGAAGGAGTTCCACCCATAAATCGTCCATTGACCACGACCTTCTTCCGAGGGGAAAATCCATCGTCTTCCTGCTGGTGTGTACAGACGGTGATTTCCGGGTTGATATAGTGTCATCCAGAATAGGTTATTCGTGAGGGCTTCTCCCACTCCTTCATACAATCCATCGATTTTTACTCTCTTCCTTTGATATCTGTTTTCTTCTTCCTCTAAAAATTTGTCGATGATAGCCTCATTTTTGTACCGGTAAATCTGGTTGCGCAGGATTCTCATGTCCTGCCCGACAGAAGCCACAAAATAAATCATCTTTTTTTTCGTTTCCGGGAATCTGAGAGTCAAAGCTTTTTCCTGTAAATCCTCCGTTAGGATCCCTTCCCGACTGGTCCAGAACAGGTAATAGTGTTTTTCGGGAGTTTCACTATCTCCTCGTATATGACCATTAGCCAGGGCTTGGTACGTCCCCGCGAAATCCCAAGGAAAATAATGGATCAGATCGACCTCGATCCCCGCGGGCACAAAAATCCTCCCAATAACGGTCTTTTCGCTCTGACGGGACCATTCCATCACGAGTGTAGTCGGTTTTTTGGAAGGCTTTTTAAGGATGGGAGTACCATCCTTTTTCCCGAACGGAAGTCCCAAGTCCAACTTGATACGGGCATATTGCCCGTCTGGAGAATGCGGGCCTACTTCCGAAATCAGAAAAAGATGATCGATCCCCTCGACTGCCTCATCCTGTTTTTTGGTTCGGATCCGGAAGGCAAAGGCACTTTCCGGATGTGGGGCTAACAACATTCCAGCCCAGTTATCTGCTTCCAATGCCCCGATATAGACATCTTTCCACTGGTAATGAATCTCGGCCAAAACACCATCACTCAAAAAAGAAATAATCAATCCAATGAACAACAAGGGACACAAGAGTTTTGCGATAGATTGTCGGAGTTTCATTCTCTTTCTGATTTTCACTTATTATCTATCCAGACGCTGGAGCCCATACTGTTTTGCCCAGTTCAGTGCTTCAGAATATTCTTTCCGGGTAATCCTTCGGGATAATTCTGGATATTCAAAAGCCTTGTGTTCAGGTCTATATTGTCTCATGATATTGATATAGGTGGTTTTGGGAAGATTCTCAGCCACAAATTTCAAGAATTCTTTGGTCCCTGAAATGCCATTGGGTAGAACCAAGTGCCTGATGATCAAACCTCTCACAGCTATTCCTCGGTGAACCAGAAGATCTCCTACCTGCCGAAACATTTCTTTCAGCGCAATCTTGGCATGATGAGGATAATTATATGCCCCATCCGAATATTCTGCGGCATGTGAAGGCTCCATGTACTTGGTGTCAGGAAGATAGATATCAACGATGCCATCCAGCAACTGCAATATCTCCAATTTTTCGTAGCTGCTCGTGTTATAGACGAGAGGGATACGAAGCCCCATCGGAATCGCCAATTGTAATGCTTTAACAATGCTAGGCAAATAATGGGTTGGTGTAACGAGGTTTATGTTAGAGCAGCCCAATTTCTGGAGTTTGATCATGGTTTCGGCCAATCGTCTGTCCGCTATTTCTATTCCTTCCCCCTCAATACTGATCGCATAGTTTTGACAGTAGACACAACGCAGATTGCAGTTTGAAAAAAAAATGGTCCCCGACCCTCCTCGCCCCACCAAAGGAGCTTCCTCTCCGAAATGAGGAGCAGCACTGGACACCTTCACCTTTGCTGTCGCCTGACACTTACCGGTCTGTCCTTTGATCCTGTTTACCCGACAATCCCTCGGACACAGATGACAGTTCTCGTAGATGGAATAGAGCTGTTCAACCCGCTGGTCGAGCTTTCCGTTTTTTTGGAGTTGAAGAAAGGATGGATGTTCTTCACTGAAAGAGAGGGAAGGAATCCCGAGGGCAGAACCGAACAAGAATAAAGCGCGATTCAGGAAACTCCTCCTTGAAATGTTATTCAACCTGTACCTCTACTCCTAATTGACTTATGTATTTAATATAAACCATTCACCGCCCTTTTTCAAAACTGATTTTTTGTCGCAAATCAGGTGACAAGTTCGGATTTACTGGCGAATTTTTTGTATTCTCCCGAGGCAAGAATCTTGTCTATGAGATGGAACAGAAGTTCGATCTCCTCATCTTTGGTGTAAAAATGAGGTCCGACTCGAACGACGTCCGGGTCCTCATCCGTTCCCTTTCGAAAATCGACCTTCACTTTTTTTCGAATCAGGGCCTGCTTGACCTGGTGGGCATAAGGCAGGCCGATGGATACCGCTCCGCCTCTCTTCTCTTTCTCAACAGGAGTGTGGACCGGGAATCCCCTCCCTGAGGCATTTGCGATCAGCATTCCCGTTTGCTCGATAGATTTCTGGCGTATTGGTCTTTTTCCGATTTTTTGAATTATTTCCAACCCAGCCATTGCGGTGTACAGGCAAGATATGGGAGGTGTCCCCGACATGAGCTTGTACGCACCTTCAGTGTATTCCATCTCTTGGGAAAAAGCGAAAGGATTTTTGTGGGCTAGCCAACCTGTCAACAAGGGCTCAAGAGTTTCTCGGCATTCTGGCCGCACGTACAGAAAAGCGTTTCCTGGTCCCCCACACAACCATTTCAAGCATCCGCCGATATAAAAATCCACGCCCAGCTCTTTCACGTCCACAGGGACAGTTCCGGGTGCATGGTACCCATCGATCAACGTCAGTGCGCCATTGCTGCGGGCATGTTGGGCTATCCGGAATACATCCTGGATATAGGCCGATTTGAAATACACGTGGGATGTGGCCACGAATAGAGTCTTTTCATCCACACGTTTGAGTATTTCATCCACCTCGATCCCGGGTCTGCCGCGGCTTTGGACAATATCCAGCTCCCAGTCCATGAATGAACAGATCTTCGCAACAGCATAAATGACGGAAGGAAAATCATGGTCGGTCATGACCACTTTGTTTCTTGCTCCATTATCAGAGGAGAACTGCGTCGAAAGGGCCACCCAATGGCATAGGGTGGCATTGGTCATCATCGCCACCGTATTTTCCTCGGCCCCGATAAGGGATGCCACCCTATTCCCTACTTTCTGTGAAAGGAGCCACCATTCTTTCTCCCAAGCGGTCACTCCCTCTTCAGCCCAAATTGTGTAAAATTGATCTAATGCTTCCCGCACCTGCAAAGGTACGGCTCCCAATGAATTACTGATCAAATAAACGCATTTATCCAGAATCGGGAAGTTTTTTCTGATATGGTCTAAGTCTTTTTCAAGACTCCAATCTGTGTTGGGATCAATCATGCAGGCAATCCGTTTTTCACATCCTCGACCTTTTGCTGAATTTTGGCCTGCGCTTCTGTGGAAGACAAACCAAAGACACAAAGGCTGGTCAAACCCAGACCGAGATCCTTTAAAAAATCTCTTCTCGTGGTTTCCATAGGATTCCTTCTTCTTTAAATAACTTATCCCTTCACCATATATATTATTTGAAACAACGGTGTCAAACCCTATCCTAAAATTCGTTCAATAGCAAAAGATGGGGCTGCATGGATCACGCCTCTCATCCTTTAATACTAGGGTGGGGTGGGGGGTCTCGGCTCGTGAATAATCCAGGCTTGTAAACTCGCGTGTTGAAGTCAATGGACTCTGGTATAATACCGAACAAAATATGACAAAAACAAAAGTTTCAATCCAACGGGTGTTTGGTTATGAAAGCGAAAATGTTCGTCTCGCTTTGCTTAAAAGCCTCGAATTCCTAGGTGGTTTGGAGCATATCATCCAGCCCAAATCCCATGTTTTTGTCAAAATCAATCACCTCTCCCCTCCTTCCCCTCCCGATGACATGATAGTTACCCATCCGGTTTTCACAAAAGAATTGCTTGGGCTATTGCTCGATATGGGTTGTGAAATCACAGTGGGCGATGACATTCAATCCAAAAAAGAAGACGGTTTTCTGATTTCAGGTTACAGAAAGATCTGCACGGCCTTAGGAGTCCGCCTTGTAAACCTGAAGGAAATCGGTTTCCGGGAGATCGCATGTAATGGACAGATATTGACCAAGTCATACATCTCTCCTTTGGTTTTGGATTCAGATTTTCTCATCAACCTTCCCAAACTGAAAACTCATTCTTTTATGGCCTTCACTGGGGCCATTAAAAACATGTACGGCGTCATCCCTTATGGACTCCGATGCAGCTATCATCGGGAATATGCAAAAAGCGAAATCTTCGGTCAAATGCTTGTGGACATATTTTCCTGTGCTACCCCTCATCTTAATATTATGGATGCTATTCATGCGATGGAAGGGGAAGGTCCTTCGGCAGGATCTCCGAAGAAGATCGGGCTGATTCTGGCCAGCTCCGATGCGGTAGCACTGGATGCTGTCGCATCAAAAATAATCGGATTGGATCCGATGCAGATTCACACAACGATAGACGCATCCAAAAGAGGATTTGGAACAGCACAAATGGCGGAGATTGAAATCCTGGGAGAGAAAATACAAGACGTAGAGGTCAGAGACTTCAAACAATCGGCTATCGCCGTCGGCCTGATCCGCAAAAATATACCGGCCATCTTGCACGGTTTTATCCAGTGGCAACTGGTGTTGATTCCAAGAGTTTTTCAAAAAAAATGCACCGCATGCCAAGAGTGTGTGGACATCTGTCCAAAAGGGGCAGCTCAAATGCTGGAGGGTAAAGCAAGTATCGATAAATCCCGATGCCTCCATTGTATGTGCTGCCATGAAGTATGCCGGTTTCATGCAATAAAACTTGGACAGAGACCTTTGGGACGGATGTTGAGAAGAATGACAACAATCTATAAAAAAATCATGTCTTTCTTTTCCTAACCTGTGAAAATATTAGGATACTATCAGAATTTTATTCTGATATTACAGGAATAATAAGAAGTATCGGCATTTTTTATGAATAATTCAGTTTTTTTCCCCTTACCATCAATTTCTTAAAAATTTCGTTTAAAATTTGGAGGAAGCTGTGATATATTAACCTGAATTATTTATAAACATTTTTTTTTAACGGGATTTAATGCTATATGCATTGAAATCAGGGACATGTACCGGTTTTCCGAAAACGGTAACGTGTCCCTTGATTTTAAACTCGTACATGAATAATTCAGGTTAAGTGAAAAATTGAAACAGTAAACGCAGACATCTTAAGGAGAAATCATGGAATTTCATCATTATTTCAAATCACGTAAGGGAGAAATGGTGAATCTTCTCAAAGAACTCGTGAGTCTGGAATCCCCTTCCATAGAAAAAAAAGCTGTGGATAAATGCTCGGATTTTATCATCAAAGAGTTTAAAAAAGTGGGGGCAAACGCCACGCGATTTCCGCAGAAAAAGATCGGCGACTTATACACCGTCCAATATCCCGGTTTGAAATCAAAAGCAAAAAAAGAACAGATTCTTGTGCTCACCCATATCGACACTGTCTGGCCTGTGGGAAGAATACAAAATATGCCCTTTTATCTCAGCGGCAACAAAATATACGGCCCGGGAGTTTTGGACATGAAAGCAGGGCTTGTCATGGCTCTCTACGCCATAAAAACACTCCATGAGTTAAACATCGAGCCCCAGAAAAATGTTGTTGTATTCATCAATTCCGCTGAGGAGATCGGTAACGACGCATCCTATGATATCATCCGGAAATTAGCGCGAAAATCAGAGTATGTTTTGTGCCTAGAACCCTCGCTTCCCGGCGGAGCTCTGAAGATACAAAGGAAAGGACGTTTGGTCATCCGGTTAGAAGCTAGTGGAAAAGCGGCACATGCGGGGACACCGGATAAGGGAGTAAACGCCATAGAGGAACTCATGGACCAGCTAAGGGCAATTAAAAAGTTGCTGAGGACAAAGGAAACAACTTTGAGTATCGGATTGATAAACGGAGGGGAAAAAGCGAATATCGTTGCAGACA
>DAOWCB010000182.1 GCA_030633795.1 Candidatus Aminicenantota bacterium
TAGTATTTTAATCCTAATGATATTCTTCCCATAAGCATGTCCAAAACCGGTG
Source organism: Candidatus Aminicenantota bacterium (assembly GCA_030633795.1). Taxonomy (GTDB): domain Bacteria; phylum Acidobacteriota; class Aminicenantia; order Aminicenantales; family Aminicenantaceae. Next base: position 53 of record DAOWCB010000182.1, read on the forward strand.
TAATTTTTGCGGCTTTCAGGAAGTTGTACGGCCAGTACATGAAGAAGCCATCCGGAGCCGAGATTGACAAATGGATTCCTAAAGGAATAGGATTTTATTGGCTAAACAGGAAATAGAAAATCGATCTTCTAGAGGGAGGAAAACGTGGCAGAGAAAAAAAATGAAATAAGCCGCCGCAAATTTTTGTCCTCATCGGCATGTGCGGCGTTAGGGGTGGCAGGGCATTCTTTTCTGAAATCCAGTCCTTTATGGGGGTTATCCGCAGAAAATAAGCTAAAAGTTGCCCTGGTCGGAACAGGGATTCGAGGAAGCGGAACATGGGGGAAAACCCTGCTCGAAAATTATGGCGATGTCCTGGAAATGGTCGGGCTGTGTGATATCAATCCCAAACGATTAGAATATGCCAAACGATACATGGGTGCCAAATGCCCAACATTCATGGATTTCAAAAAGATGATCGATTCGACGAAACCAGAAACTGTGATCGTAACAACGACCGATTGTTTCCATTCCAAATACATCTGTTTGGCCATGGAGATGGGCTGTGATGTGATCACCGAAAAACCTTTAGCCACAGATGAAAACCTCTGTCAGAACATCCTGGATACAGAAAAGAAATCAGGAAAAAAGTTGATCGTGACCTTCAATTACCGATACAGCCCAGAGGCTGTCAAGATTAAAGAAATCCTGATGACCAAAGAAATAGGAGAGGTCACATCCGTGGATTTTAACTATTACCTGGATGTCTACCATGGTGCGTCCTATTTTCGGCGATGGCATGGATTCAAACAGTTTTCCGGTTCGCTTCTGGTTCACAAGGCAACCCATCACTATGATTTGATGAACTGGTGGCTTGCGGCTGAGCCTGTAGAGGTGAATGCGTACGGAGAGCTCCGAAAATACGGACATAACGGGGCTTTCCGGAGTGCGCGGTGTAGGGATTGTCCACATAAAAGTAAATGTGAGTTTTTCTGGGATATCACACCGAACAAACACTTGATGAATCTTTATGTCAATGCAGAATCCGAGGATGGATATATCCGAGATGCCTGTGTGTTCCGGAAAAAGATCAACATCTGGGACACCATGAATGTGCAGGTCCAGTATCACAATCGGGTGACCATGAGTTACTCCTTGAATGCTTTCATGCCGTATGAAGGGTATTTTGTGGGATTTAACGGGACAAAAGGGAGGCTGGATGCCCGAGTTTATCACAGCCAACCCTGGAAGACAGATAGCATGGCGGATTTCCGGATCACACAAAATTTCGGGAAGACCAAGACTTTTGGATTGATTTCAGAAGGCAGCGGTCACTGGGGGGCAGACCAGATTATGCAGGACCGTATTTTCCGGAAGCCAGGGGAGGATCTTCTTGGCCAGGGAGCCAGCAGTAGGGATGGGGCCTTGTCTATTTTGATCGGAATAGCAGCCCGCCGCAGCATCGAACAAGAACGCCCCTTTAAGATCGAAGAACTGGTCAAGATATAATAGATTTTTTTCTAGCTGATGATGATTTCTTGCTTGATGTCATTAAAGATGATGCGTTTTCTGGTGTGCATGGCAGCGATAGTCATGCACAAGGCCACAGAGTGATTGTAGCCGGCATGGATGTGGGCATTGGGCTTTTTTCTCGATCGGACGCATTCCATCCAATTCCGCATGTGAGCTAGAGTCGTCGGGTCTGATCCGGTGTTGGCGGCCGTTTCCACGCCTCCCTCTTCTGCCAGAGAAAATTCTTGGAGTCTGTTTTCCTCCATCCACATGGCTTGGGCCATCCTTTGGGTCAATCCTCCTGTGGGCGTAATCATATTGGTGTCAAGATTCAGAGAGCCCCCGTTCGAAAAATAGAGTTCCTTCACACCGCCTGCGGAATTTGTCTGCCTTGACGAATAAGTCACCATGAATCCTCTGGTTAAATCCTTTAGCGGTCCGTAATCGAAGACGGCTGTGAGGGTGTCGAAATTCTTCCGTCCATCCTTCCACAGATAAAGCCCGCCATTGACCACAACGCTCCTCGGTCTTGGCAGATCAGTGAACCAATGTACCGTGTCGATCTGGTGGACCATCCACTGGCCTGGAATGCCGCTGGAATAGGGCCAGAACAACCTGTATTCGATATACTTTCGCGGATCCCAGGGCTCATACGGCCTGTTCATCAGGTATCTCTTCCAGTCCACATCCTGTTCCATGAGATCTGCCACCAGCTTAGGCCTGCGCCAACGGCCTGGCTGGTTCACATTCCAACTCATCTCCACGGCAACGATGTTCCCGAAGCGTCCAGAGCGGATGAATTCGTTAGCCTTGATGTAATTCGGGGCGCTGCGGCGCTGGGTGCCGATCTGGACGATTTTATCTGAATTCTCGACCGTTTTGAGGGCAGCCCGAGCATCCTCCATGGTGTTGGCAAATGGCTTTTCCACATAGACGTCACAGCCGGCTTCCACCCCCTGAATGCAGTGGAGGGCATGCTGAAAATCCGCTGTGCTGATGATTACCGCGTCCACTTTAGCCGATGCGTACAGCTCTTCGTTATTGCCCATGGGGGCGATTTTATTGCCAGTTAGCTTCTCAAGGAATTCAACGCCTTCTTGCCTCCGCCGGTTCCAGATGTCCGAAACAGCCACAATCTCGAAGTTGAGATCCTTGGCATGCCAATGAAAAGCCGGGATCAATGAGTAGCGGGCTCTATCCGAAAATCCGATTATCCCGATCCTGATGCGATCGTTGGATCCCAGGACACGTTTGTAATTGACCACAGGAAGGCCGATAGCCATTCCGGCTGTGCCGGCGGATACTGTCTTGATAAAATTGCGTCGCGTTATGTTTTTTTTCGCCATTTTTACCATCCCTTCATTATAATTTTTATGGCTCGATGATACGAATCTTTATGTTTCGAAACCAAACAGCGTCTGTGTGGTCCTGGAGCACGATATGTCCCTTCCACTTTTTGGCGAAATCGGGGATATTTTTGTATTTACTGGCTGCTATGAGTTCGTCCATTGGAGGGATTCCCAAGTCGTACTCCAACACTTTGACTCCGTTGAGCCAGTGCTCGCCATGATTTTTTCGGAAGACGATCCGAACCGTGTTGAATTCCCCCACAGGTTTGAGGTTTTTTTCTTCGGGAGCGATTAAGTCATACAGAGAAGCCGCTGTGTGACTATCGCTTACCGGGGCATCAGGATGACCGTCGTCATCGAGCATTTGGTATTCGAATCCAAGTGCAGCATTCGGAGGAGGATAAGAATAGGACATCTCTTCGGACACATTGTATTTGATGCCGCTGTTTCCGGCTGGGCTGATTTTCCATTCCAAGGAGAGTTCGAAATCTTCGAATGTTTGGATGGTTATCAGGTCACCTCCTTCGAGAGGTTGACCATCTTCTTGGAGAGGCACGTCTTTGCTCGGCACTTTTTTTATCGCGCCATCTTCGATGGTCCAGTGTCCTTCTGGGATTCCTTCTCGGCCCAAGCCTCGCCATCCATCGAAGCTTTCCCCGTCGAACAGAAGGATCCAACCTTCATCCTTTTCCCCATCTGTGAGGATGTTCAAATCCGATGTGTAGACAACCTGGGGCTCAACCGGTGTTTGATCTGTGGTTTCTGTCTCCTGTTTTGATCCGCATGACATGAAGAGAGCAAAAAGTAAAGCCAATGTCAGGAACTTTGAGAATGATTTATGCAAGATCCTTCTCCCTCCGCAGTATGATGACACAATTTTATCTGAGAAACAATATTTTTAGTCCAGAGGAAAAGAATTTAGTAAAATCCAATTAAGAAATAGGTGAATGGATATCCTGTCCCCAATTAAATGTTGTGTCTGTGGGATGATTGTAGTATGTAATTAAGCAGACTCTAGAAAGGAGACAAAGATGGGCAAAACGACAAGAAGAGAATTCATGAAGAGCGCTGGAATGGGAGTGGCAGTGGTGTCCCTCTCTCCTATGATAAAAGCCTCGGATAAAAATGCAGGGAATAACGATTCTTCAGCTATCAAGTTCGAAGAAAAGCTGAGCCGTTTAAATCTAGGAATGGCCTCCTACACTTTTCGGGAATTTCCTCTAGAGGAGACGTTGAAAATGACAAAGAGGCTGAGTCTGGAACGAATCGCATTCAAGGACTTTCATCTCTCTCTGGAGAGTACGGATGAAGAGATCAAGACTGTTGCTGAAAAAACTAGAGCAGCCGGCCTCGACCTTTACGGCTGTGGTGTGGTCTACATGCAGACCGAGGATGAGTTGGAGCGCGCATTCCACTATGCCAAGACAGCCGGCATGAGGATCATCATCGGGGTTCCTAATCCAGATTTACTGAATATGGCGAACAAAATGGTGA
>DAOWCB010000083.1 GCA_030633795.1 Candidatus Aminicenantota bacterium
CAACGCAAGAGTATTCGGATACTGGAGAACAGGTCTTACGTACAGCTTACAGTATCTCGAAATGTTTGAACCGAGCATTGAATATGACCAATACTATAATCCCGCTTATGGTTATGGCGGTGGTTATGGCGGTGGCTATGGCGGCTACATGAATCCTTACGGTTCATATGGTACCGGAAAATACAACATGAGCAGCATCACACCCACGCTATACAGGAGCACCATCGATAGCCCTCTGACGCCATCGAGAGGATCTCTGATTTTGGCGTCGATTAAATTTGCCGGTGGTCCGCTTGGGGGAGATGTCAAATTCATCAAACCGCGATTCGAGTTCACTCACTATCAACCCACCTTCGGTGAGCAGAGGTTCGGGATTCATTTCGAATACTCCAGCCTCACATCTGTCGGAGAATCTGATGTTCCTTACTGGGAGCGGTTTTATTTGGGCGGTGAACGATCTATCCGAGGATATGAGATCTACACCATCGGACCTCGTAACGAAGATGGTCGAAACCTTGGGGGTGAGAAATCCCTGGTCGTGAATGCCGAATATATCATTCCCGTGGGCGGGCCGATCTACAGCATTTTCTTTTTCGATATCGGGAATGCTCTGGCAAGAAATCAGAAAATTAGTTTCAGCGACATGTTTTATTCTGCGGGATTGGAGTTGAGAATTTTTGTTCCAGCTTTGCGTGTTCCCTTCAGGCTCATTTTTGCCTATAATAATAAAAAAATCTACTTGGATGATTCCAATTTCGCATTTCGTTTTGCGATAGGAACCACATTTTAGCGAAAGACACGAAAATACTGATTCAAAAAAAGGAGGTTTAGGATGGGATGGAGAAGCGCAAGTAAAAAAATCCTACTGGTTCTGTTTGTAGCTAGCTTGATGTCTTTGGGGTATGCCCAACAATCCATGAAGTTTGGCGTGGTCGACTCCACACAAGTACTGGAAAAATCGAAGGAAGGAAAAAGAGTGACAGCCCAGCTCGAGGCCAAGAACAAGACACTCCAGGAAGATTTGGCCCGGCTCGATAACAAAATCCGTGATCTTGAGACCAGGCTCAACACGCAGAGACTCACCCTCAGCCAAGAGGCTTTGACTAATCTCATGGCAGACCTGGATAAACAAAGAACAGAAAGAACACGCTTTGTCGAGGATTCGCGCAGGGAGCTGAATGACCTTCAAGTACGGCTTTTTCAGAGGCTCCAGACTGAACTCCGCCCGATCATCGCTGATGTCGGAAAGGAAAAAAATTTGGATCTTATTTTCGATATAGGCGGGAGCGGCATCATCTATTTTAATCCTGCCGTGGACCTCACGCAGGAAGTCATCCAAAAATTCGACGCCTCAAGGGGCTCTGAATAACCAAGTTGTTCAATATAGAAAAAATCCTCCGCATGCTTCCCCAACGGTTTCCCTTTTTATTGGTGGATAGGGTTTTAGAAATGGAAAAGGGAAAGTCTATTGTGGCCATTAAAAATGTGACGGTCAATGAGCCCTTTTTTCAGGGACATTTTCCAGAAATAAAGGTGATGCCAGGGGTTTTGGTAGTGGAATCTATGGCTCAGGCAGGAGGAATCCTTCTGTATAATTCCATCCCCAAACCTGACGAAAAGCTCCTCTTCCTTAGCAAGATCGATAACCTGAAATTCAGAAAGCCTGTGATTCCCGGTGACCAGATCAGGCTGGAAGTAGAGATAGTGAAGCTCAAAAGCCGGATATGCCATATCAAGGCAAAGGCGATCGTAGACGGGGATGTCGTGACAGAAGGTGATATCTGGGCCTCTTTGGCGAACCTTGAGGGGCTGAATGAGTGACGGAGAAGTATCCGTCCACCCCACCGCTTCTGTTCATCCTCGAGCGCAATTGGATTCCGGGGTAAAGATCGGTCCTTACGTCGTTATAGGGGAAGATGTTACCATCCTCGAAAATACCGCGATCGATGCCCATGTCTGTATCACTGGGAAGACAGAAGTAGGAAAAGGCTGCCGGTTTTCTCCCTTCTCCTCTATCGGAGGAGAACCTCAAGATCTTTCCTATAAGGGAGAAGAGACGAACATCAAAATCGGAAACAATAACACTTTTCGGGAATTCTTGACCGTTCATCGGGGCACGGGCAATGGTCGGGGAAAGACCGTCATAGGGGATGACAATTACTTTATGGCCTATTCTCACGTCGCCCATGATTGCGTGGTAGGTGATAAGACTGTTTTCCTCCATGGGGCGACGATCGGTGGTCATGTTGACGTTGACGATTTTTCTCAGGTTGGAGCGTTGAGTGGGGTCCATCAATTCTGTCGGATCGGGAAGTATGCTTTTATCGGCGGAAACACGGTCATCACTCAGGATGTTCTCCCCTTCTGCCGAGTGGCAGGAGCGCGCCCTACCCTTCTCTATGGTTTGAATGCCATCGGATTGCGGAGACAGGGATTTTCCAGAGAAAGAATCAAGACCTTGAAGGATATGTTTAAAATCGTGTTTTATTCCGAATTGAATACGGCCCAAGCGGTCGAACGGATTGAAAAAGAATTTCCTCCAGGAGAAGACCGGGATGAAATTCTTTGTTTCCTCCGGAATTCTAAAAGAGGGATCGTGAAGAAATCATCGGAGAAATGGGACGAAGACTGGGTGTGATAGCCGGTTCCGGCTGGTTTCCGATTCATGTTTGCCAGGAAGCTCAGCGAATGGGAGACGCTTGTGTGGTGGCCGGTATAAAAGGGGAAGCTGAAAATACCCTTGCAGAGAGAGTTGAAAATTTTGCGTGGTTCGATGTCCATGAAATCGGCAATTTGATCGCTTTTTTTAAAAAAAACCAGGTTTCTGAAGCGGTGTTTGCCGGAAAGATCGACCATCGCATCATCTATAAAAGCGAAGAGTTGAGTAAAATTTTGCCTGCTTTGCTTGGAACAGAAAAAGATCGGACTCCTTCAGGTTTGATCCAAACGGCCATCCAGATTTTATCCACACAAGGGATTGCCATTTTGGACCCGACTCCTTACGTTGCATCTGCCTTTTGTGAGGAAGGGATTCTGACTGAAACGAATCCATCTCCAAAGATAAATGAAGACATTGATTTTGGTTGGGATATTGCAAGGCAGCTCGCTGACCTCGATATCGGTCAAACTGTCATTATCAAAGGAAAAGCCATTGTGGCCGTGGAAGGTATGGAAGGAACGGATGAAGCCATCAAGCGTGCGGGAGAATTGGCTGGGAAAGGGATCGTTGTGGTAAAAGCCAGCCGGTCCTCCCAGGATCCACGGATTGATCTGCCTGCTGTAGGGCTCGAGACGGTCAAAAGTCTGATTCTTGCTGGAGGGCAGGCATTGGGTTTTGAGGCCCAAAAAATCCCGTTTTTCCAGAAAAAAGAGGCCATTACTCTGGCAGAATCCCATGGAATATCCATCGTCGCGAAATAGAGAAACTAGTTCATCTTTGCCAATAGGCACGCACTCACCGCTCTTCTCGGCGCCTCCGGAACTCCGCTCGTTAACTCCCTAACTTTTTTTCTCTAGCCTCTGTTCCTCCGATAGTCCAGATCTCTAATCCTTTAGCAAAGTCGTGCTCAATACATCCTCGCCATCTGACTTCGTCAGATTCCCTCGAATAGCGGCTTGTGAAGGCTAAGCCTTCAATGTCGCTGACTGCGTGCCTATTGGCAAATCTTAAGCAATAGAAACACAAATTGTGGTTATGATCCATTCGTTAATAATTAATATGATATTTTTTTGCCTAAAAATTGTATAATGTGTAATCGGAGTGAGGGCAATGGATAAAGTCAAAGTCGGAATCATCGGTGTCGGATACCTTGGTACACAGCATGCCAGAATTTTGTCCTATTTGGAGGAAGCCGAGCTTATAGGGGTTGCCGACATCGATTTTAAAAAAGCCATGGTGATCGGTAACCGGCATGGTGTGAAGTATTACGAAAACTACGAAAACATGCTGGATGAGATCGATGCCGGCATCGTTGCTACCCCCACTTCCGAACACTTCGCTATTTCCATGAAGTTGCTTAAAAAAGGAAAATCTGTTCTTGTCGAAAAACCCATAGCCGAGACGGTCGAACAGGCAGAAAAATTGGTCGCTGCTGCGGATAAGAGCGGGCTCATCTTGCAAATCGGGCATCTCGAAAGGTTTAACCCTGCTGTGGAAGCCTTGGAGGATCTGATCTCAGATCCCAAGTTCATCGAAGTACAGCGACTGGGATCTTTTTCTGCAAGATCCCTCGACATCGATGTTGTGCTCGACCTGATGATCCACGATTTGGACATCATCATGGCACTGATAAAAGATGAGGTGAAAGTCATCCGGTCCTCAGGTATTCATGTTCTTTCCGACAAGATCGACATAGCCAATGCCCGGCTTGAGTTTGCATCTGGTTGTATCGCCACTCTGACAGCCAGCCGTGTCCATCAGGGTAAGGTGAGAAAACTGCGTATCTTTGAGCCCACGTCCTATTATTCGATCGATTACATCGACCAAGAGGTGAAAGTTTTTCCGCTCAACGGCCGTCAAACAGACATCAAGACATTGAAGATAAAAAAAGAAGAACCACTAAAGAAAGAACTACAGAATTTCTTTCGTTGCATTATTGACGGGAAGAAGAGGAAGGTCACCGGGGAAGAGGGGCTCCGTGCTCTCAAACTTGCCTACAGTGTCCTAAGCGAAGCTGAGGCGTAAGCAGTTTATCGTGTAATCTTGATTGTCTGCCCGCTCTTAGGAGTTGAATCCAGCTCCATCTGGTTCATGATGGCAAATTTGGACCAGAGGTCTTTTGCCATCCCAGCTTTCTGGAAAATTGCCTCAAGGCTTTCCTTCCCATTAGCTTTGACCAATCGGATCCGGTGAGGTTTTCGGTTGAGATATCTCACATCCCTGAGTTCCTGGAACGAGCCGACAACGGATTGGAACGGTCTGTCATATTTGCTGAATTCGTTTTGCGCGCTAAGGGCGAAAAAAGTGTAGATAAAACCATTTTTTTTAACATAGGATAAGCGGGTTCTTATATCTCCTCCCTGTTGCTGGGTAATATCATAGACTTGGTGATAGGAACTCAATCCGTTGATTTTAAAACTTCTCTCGTCGATGAATTCTTTGCTGTCGATTTTTGAGGCAATCCTGTTGCCATAGTCTTTGAGATTTTCCGAAGTCTTTTCCGCTTGAAGAATGATGCCCGCATGGCCATCTTTGGTGGCCAGGGTGACCTGGGAGGGTGTATTCTGCACCTGCCAGCCTTCAGGGAACGAAAAGAAAAAGCGTAATCCAGGGTGGTAAAACGCATTTTTTTCCACATAACCTTGCCTGGGATCTTGGCCATAAACCATGTTGTTGACAGCCCCCAGATAGCCGTTTTTTTCGATCTTCAATTGCCGGTCAGATTCCATTAGCATGTCCTTGGTATTCTGGATGCGTTCGCCTGTTAGAGGATGGGTAGAAAGGAAACCAGGGAGGCTCTGCCCACCGGAAAGATCCCCCAATCTTTCGAGGGATGCAAAAAAGTTGATCATTTCACCTGGGTTGTATCCGTCCTTCCGAGAATATTCCACACCTAGGGCATCCGCTTCTCTCTCATCGTCACGGCTGAACTTGAGAAAGAGAAGTTGAATCCCGATACTGGCAGCCCCCGATAATTTGGCAAATGTTTCGCTGATGGCTCCCGCAACTCCCAGACCGAGTTGAGCGAGCATCAGTTGGCTGAGCTTGGCTATGCTGTGGCGGGCGTTGACATGCCCGAGTTCGTGACCCAAAACCACGGCCAGCTCTGCTTCTGAATTCATCAAGGCAAGAATACCTCTTGTGACATAAACATATCCTCCTGGAACCGCAAAGGCATTCACAACAGGTGTATCGAGGACGGCGAAGTGATAGGTGAGGTGAGGGCGATGGGTAAGAGGGGTCATGCTCTGCCCGACTCTCTGGACATAGGCGTTTAAGGCCTGATCACTATAGATACCGTACTGGGCTTTGATTTCCCCGTCGGTTTGTTTTCCCAGGGCGATTTCTTCTTGTTCCGAGATGAGACTGAGCTCTCTTTTTCCTGTTACCGGGTTGATAGCACAAGACATAGTCAGGAAAATCAAAAAAAAACACAAAACAGGAACAATTTTTTTCAATTTGCCCTCCATCCCACTCAGTCAGACAATTCCACCTTGTTCAGAAATAAATGGGTAAAATGGCCAGAGTGTCTATTCTTCTTTTTTAAAAAAAGAGTCCTCTAAGCCAGTGTTGAAGGCCACTTCGGTGAATGTCATAACCATGCTTTCTTCATCCTCTTGCACGATACTCATGGTATGCCAAACCATCAAACCGTCCACTTTTTTATAGTCCGAAACGAATGACTCTGTGTCTACCTGGATTCCTGCCATATTGGCGGACATGCCC
>DAOWCB010000158.1 GCA_030633795.1 Candidatus Aminicenantota bacterium
AGAAGAAAACAGTTTTAACGAACAGGGTGTTCTCAACCCTCAAAATGTTCGCCCTCTGCTGTACTTGGGAAGTGACTTCTACATCACCATCGACCCCGATTCTCTGGCTCACGTGCTTCCGAAATAGTCCCAAACACAACCGATAAACTAAATTCACCTGAACTATTCATAAAAATTGCCGATGCTTTTTTTACTCCAAGCTTGATAAGGAAAAGAGGTATTTGGAGATATTTTCTTGAAATACCTCCCTTTTGTATTATAATAAAAAGGATTTAATGAACACTGTACTGCGAATCGAAGACCTTCACAAATCATTTAAAATAGGATTCATCCCCAAAGGAAAAAAAATTCTCAACGGTATTTCCCTGGAGGTCCATGGAGGAGAGATTTTTGGGTACCTCGGGCCAAACGGAGCAGGTAAAACTTCCACCCTTAAATGCGTGCTCGGCCTCATCTTCCCGGACAAAGGAGACATCGAAATCTTCGGACAATCCAACCTTTCTGTTCGCGCAAAGGAGAAAATCGGTTTTCTTCCCGAAAACCCCTATTTTTACGACCACCTCTCAGCGACGGAATTCCTGAGCTTCTACAGCGATCTCACCCTGGTAAAAAAAGAAAATAAACAGGCACAAATCGAACGCTTACTCCAGCTGGTCGGTTTAAAACAAGCGGCCGGTCTCCAGCTCCGAAAATTCTCCCGCGGAATGCTCCAGCGGATCGGCCTGGCCCAAGCATTGATCAACGATCCTTCCCTTGTTTTTTTGGACGAACCATTGGGAGGACTGGATCCTCTTGGACGGAAAGAAATGCGAGATGTTATTGTCCGGCTCAAAGAGGAAGGAAAAACCGTGTTCCTTTCCTCCCATATCCTCCAAGATATCGAGATGATCTGCGACAGGGTTGCCATACTCGTGGAAGGACAAATCATCAATCAGGGGACACTGCAAGACCTGATATCAGAAAAGGTTACAGTCACCGAAATCACGGTCTCTGGTATTCAGATTGAAGATTGCGAAGGCCTCGGAGAGCACTATTCCGCCCAAGGCGGAAGGATTCTGCTCAAAGTTTATGAGGAGGAAAAAATCGCCAATGTCCTCCAATTGGTTCAAGATAAAAAAGGAGAAATCCACGCGCTCATTCCGAGAACGGAAACGTTAGAAGATATTTTCATGGGAGCGGTCAAGCAAAGATGAAAATCCGGGCGATCGCGTTCAACACGTTCAAAGAGGCCATCCGGGACCGCATCCTCTACTTGCTTTTGTTTTTTGCCGCCGTCTGCATCATCTTTTCCAGAATACTGGCACTGCTAACGGTCGGAGATCGAGCGAAAATCATAACGGATGTGGGCCTGGCTTCCCTATCTTTGTTCGGCGTCCTGATGGCGATTTTGATCGGAACGGGCTTGGTGTACAAAGAGATCGACAAGAGGACCATTTACACCCTTCTATCAAAACCCATCCAGCGCTATCAATTTCTTTTGGGGAAGTATCTGGGGCTTTTGTTGACTCTTTTTGTCATGCTGGTTTTAATGGCTTTGATCTTTCTCGTACTCCTCCTTCTTTATAATTATCCGGTTGGGGGATCTTTTTTCATCGCCATCCTGTTTATCTTCTTAGAGCTCTGCCTTATCACGGCTGTCGCCATGCTGTTTTCCTGTTTCTCCACCCCTATCCTAAGCACACTCTTTTCCTTGTCTTTTTACCTGATCGGGCATATTTCTTGGGGACTGGAAACGCTTTTAAATAAAATTCCCCAAGGTGGAGTCAAGACTCTGGCACGTTTTCTATATGTTTTCCTACCCGATCTGGAAAACTTCAATTTTAAAACGGAAGTCGTCCACCACCTCCCGATTCCCCCAAAAATTATCCTCTTTTCCACTCTCTACGGCCTATTCTACACCGTCTTCATCCTGGCTCTTGCCATAATAGTTTTCCGCAGAAGGGATTTTATCTAAAAGACATGAAGAAAAGCCTTCTTATCATCCTCCTGATCTTAAGCTGCGCCCTTTTTATGGGTTTAGAAATAATCACGAATAAAATCCCCCGATCGAAGATCCCGGGGGCTTCTATCATTTACATCCCATCCGGAAAATATTTAAAGCATGCCACTTTCGGGTATTCTTCCCTGTTGGCCGATCTGGCGTATATTTGGGCTATCCAGTACTTCAGCGATTACACGATAGCCGAAAGATACGATAATCTGGATCACATCTTTTCGATCATCGCCGAACTTGACCCCCGTTATCTCGACCCGTACGAGTTGGGCTCCATCATTGCCGTGTACGAAGCGAAGGATCCCTATCTGGCATTCAAGGTGCTCGATCGAGGCCTAGAAAAAAATCCTGACCAGTGGATATTCCCTTACCAGGCAGGACACGTCGCAACCTCAACGATCAAAGATTACAAACTAGCCCAACAATATTATAAAAAAGCCATGGAAATCGAAGGGGCTCCCCCGATCGTCAAAAGGCTGTATGCCGATGCCTTCTTTAAAGATAGCGATTATCAGACATCCTGGCAAAACTGGCTGGAGATCTTTCAGACGACCGACGATGAGCGGATAAAAAAAATCGCGTCCAACCACTTATACCAGGTGAGGTCGGCATTGGATCTAACCCAGCTCAAGGATGCCATCGAAAAATTCATGCAAAGATATGGACAATTCCCGAGCAATCTGGATCAGCTTCGAAGCGCCGGGATATTGGCTTCTGTTCCGAATGATTTTGATGGAAATGAATACCTCTACAATCCTGAAACCGGGCAGGTCGAGTCTCCGTCAACATGGTGGAAGAGATAATCATCATCCTGCTTTTCGGCCTTGCTTGGGGTAGTTTTCTCAATGTTGTCATTTTCCGGCTCCCTCTCGGGATGAGCCTCCTGAAGCCTCCATCCTCCTGCCCCCAGTGCAAAAAGAAGATCAAATTTTATGACAACATTCCTTTTTTCTCCTATCTGCTCCTCCGGGGAAAATGCCGCACCTGCGAAACCAAAATACCCTTTTCTTACTTTCTTGTCGAAATTCTGACCCCCTTGAGTTTTTTACTCATTTACCAGAAACACTCTCTGAGCTTTTTTTTCTTTGCATCCTGTCTTTTCGCCAGTGCGATGATCGTGCTGGGATTTATCGATTATTATCACCAGATCCTTCCCGATGAGATCACCTTACCTTGTATTGTTCTCGCTTTGGTTTACGCTCCGTTTCGGTCCGACCTGAACCTGACCCAAGCGTTAATCGGAGCGGTTGTGGGCGCAGGATTTTTGCTTTTTGTATACGGAGCTTATTATCTCTTTCGAAAAAAAGAGGGATTGGGAATGGGAGACGTGACGATGATGATGCTGATCGGGGCTTACTTAGGCTGGCAGCTGACTTTTTTCACCCTCATTCTGGCTTCTTTTGTGGGAGCTATCGTCGGAGTCCTGTTTATCCTTTTCCAAAAAAAAGACCTCCAGTATTCCTTGCCTTTCGGGACTTTTTTGGCTCCGGCCGCTTATTTCGCTATGCTCTGGGGAGAGCCTATCATTCAAGCTTATCTCGGCCTGTTTCGCACGTCTTAGCTAGCTAGCGAATGACTTTGTACACCTCTCTCCAGGATTTAATCGTGAGCACCGCACCGATCGGCTGCTCCAGTCTCTGGATCGTGGAATCATACTCCTGAATGTAGACTTCTCTTTTCCGGTCTCCGTTAACCCTCTCTGTATCACCCAGCGTGACGGCCGCCCTCGTCTTGGATGCCAAGTCCAGGTTCTGAAGCGTTCCCGATGCATCACGGAAAGCCGATCCCCCGACAGCACTTCCTGCCAGCGACTGGATAAACCGTCCATACAGCTTCCCGGCTCCTTCGAGGTTCACACAAGGATCCACGCTCTCTATGCTCAAGGTAAGCGTGCTGAAATACACAATGTAATTGGCTACCACAGGATCAGACCAGACTTTGGCTCCGACATCTAGATCTCCCATATCCAGGCCTGGATCAAGGTTGACCAGTGCCGGATCACCCATGAACCATTCCACCTCAGGACTATTGGAATCCAACAGTACTACGAATGAGTAGGTCGTATCTCCCGGAGCTGCATCATCTCCGCCAGTTCCAAAAAAGACACGCGGAATAGAACCCGAAGAAGCAGGACTTATCCACGCTTCCGGCTTAGTGATGATCGGATAGTTAAGCGCATCCTCGTAAATGACTTCTATCTCTCTATCCCAAGTGTTATTCGGGCCTCTTAACTGGTATTCAACACTTGAATCCAGGCGGTACACTCTGCCGTCAAGATCGGCAAAATACACCCGGTCTGTGAATCCATCTTGATCCGAATCGATCGAAGAGGGAGAACCGGGGATGGTATTCGGGATATTGGGAAAACTGCCCGAAGTATCCACATCGACAGCCTCATAACTCCAGAAACTCGTTCCTGTTTCGATGTCCACCGCGTAGAAATAATTCCCAACCGCGTTATTGGTGTCATTATCGTATCCCGAACCGACAAAGGCCACGAATGAATCATCCCCATCATTCACTATTTTTCCCACAGTGGGGATGGACCAGGTTTCTCCCATGGTCACATCGGTAAATTCCCAGAGAGGCTGTGGATCGTACGGATCGGTGATATCCAGTGCAAAATAATAATTCAGCCCGCCGGCAATAGAGCTGCCAAAACCTGGCCCCTGGCCGCAAATCAGAACGGTTCGCCATTCTCTACTCCCGTTGCCATCGGCATCGATATAGACATCTTCAGCAACCGGGCTGCCATCCACATAAACATC
>DAOWCB010000096.1 GCA_030633795.1 Candidatus Aminicenantota bacterium
AATCGGCAACCTCGAGTTTTTCCTCAGGTGGCATCTGGCTGTTGATTTTTTCTAAAGCTTTCTTCCTATCTATGGCGTCTCGTTCCATCAGTCTTTTGAGTTGTATCTCTTTATCACAGTGAACAACAATGATTTTATCAAAGAATTTTGCGTATCCGGCTTCTATGGTTAATGCGGCCACAGATACAAAGATTTTGTAACGCCCTTCTCGATCAATCTTTTCGACGAGGTCTCTTTTTTTTGCCATCACCATAGGATGAAGAAGATCGTTGAGAAATTTCCGCTCTTGCCTGTCGGTGAACACGATTGCTCCCAGAGCACCCCGATTTATGGTTTTGTCCGGATTAAGAATTTTTTTCCCATAATGTGAAACGATGGCCTTCCAGGCTGGCATGTTTGGGGCTTGGAGTTCGTGAGCCAGAGTGTCTGACTCATGAATATAGCAACTCAATTGTCCCCATACTTGGGCAACAATTGATTTGCCTGTGGCAATTCCCCCAGTTAAGGCAACAACAAGCATGTTAAGAATGATTGGCTGAGGTTTTTACTGTTCGACTTCTTTTTCGCCTTTTGTGATAAATTTGTACTTTTTGCTGAATCGGAGGGCTACGCCCTGTTTTTTTCCTTTTTTATCTGGTTTTTCAAGACGGACTGCAAGTCCTCCCAACTGGAGTTTAACTTTTTTGTCCGGGCTTAATTCACTTGGAACCTCGATAACGAGATTCAATTTTGATCCGACTGTTACGTCTGCATCGAGGCAGAAGTAAGCCCCTGTCGAGCTTATGTTTTCCAAGGAGGTTTTTTCCTGATATTTTTTTTCTCCGCTGACTTTTCCTTCAACGATGACAGGGAGGGGAAGATCAAAGCGCCACTCCCGACGGCGGTCAATGGCAATATCGGAAGGATGCTTGACTTTTTTTTGTACGCTTTTTTTGGCCTTTGGTTTTGAAGATGATGTTTTTGTCATATTTACCTCATGGGTTAAAACAGAGCGGAGTTAATAGCATACAGTGCGAGCTGAAGTCTGCTGTGAGTGTCAAGTTTGGCATATATGCTTTTGATGTGAGATCGAACGGTATTTTTGCTGATGAACATGGCTTCCGCGATTTCGTCATTGCTTTTTCCTTGACCAATCAGCCTGAGGACTTGAAATTCTGTGGGAGTGAGTTGATCGAGAGTTTTTTCTTTGAGGTCTCTACCGACAACGGATATGATGCGGTCCATAATGCTGCTCATTTTGTCACGAGGCAGCCAAATTTCCCCTTTGTGGATGATCCGGATGGAATCCGATAGTTGATTCGAAGGATCGTTCAAGTCGAAATATCCTCTCACGCCTGTGTTCATCAAGCTCACGATTTCTTCCTGGGAAGGGATGTTGCCTAAAAGCATCAATTGAGATGATGGCTGCTCTTTCAATAGCTCTCTTATCGCTTTGCAGATCTCGCGAATGTTGGGCAAGGGCTCGGATTTGGCAAAAAGAGTGACATCTGGTTTTAATGCTTTGATGGATTCGAGAAAAGATTCAATCGTGCTCTTTTCGATGTTTATCACTTCGATATCTGGTGATGATTCTATCGCTTTTAAAATTCCAGAAAGGATAAGGTCTGAAGGGCAATAGATGAGAACCTTTATCTTTTTTTCGGCTGCTGCCGCAGTTTTCTTTTTATTCATTGCTGTCCTACTGAAATTTTCCCTTTTCTGTTAAATTTCTCATTTATATTTGGCGCAACGGTATGTTAATAAAACAGAAATTTATTGTCAAGGGGAGACTTGAAGGAGGGTGATGAAATCTAACCCCCCTTTTAACTTGGATAATTTGGGGGATTAGTCGGTGGACCGTATTTTATAAGTTCTGTCCAACTGAACAGAAATGAGTTGGCTGTTTTTTTTGTTCGAGTTAGCCTGTACTAATTTGACTGTTCCAGAAATCACCAAGTTGAGTCGATTTTCAAGAATGATTGTTTTGGGGATTTGAAGACTTACACAAAGAGGGGTTCCGATCAAGACTTTGGAGTTGAGCCAAAAAAGAACATTTTGTGCGCTGATCGACAGAACTTTGGTATTCTCTTCGAATTCCTTGCCTTTTACATCACTGCCGGACACCAAAGCAGGAAGAGAGAGCTCAAAAGATCGCTCTCTCCTCGAGACTTTGGCAGCGCCTTGGATGGAGGGTTTATGTGATAGTCTTTCTGTTCTCATTCTCGTTTGGATTGTGGCAGATGTTTCAAGCATGTTCAATCACTTCTCCAGATGAATTACGGGGTGATTTTTTTTTGTTTTTTATCATCGAAAGAGGTTAAGCCCGTGACTAGCTGCATACTCTGTTTTGAGCTTTTCAAGAATACTGCCCCTCTTCGTCTTTGATGATGTATTTACTCTCGAATTTTAAAGAGACCCTGTGCTTTGGATTCTCATTTTTTGCTGCTTCGACAAAGACAATCTTTCCTTTGATAATGAGCTTCAGGTTTTTATCGTCAGAAAGCTTAGGCGGGAGATCTATGATGAGCTTCAATTCGCTGCCTTCAGCTACAGAATTCGCCATCCAGAAGGACGATCCATTATGACTTATGTAGGTAAGCACCGTTTTTTCGTCGAAATCCTTTCCTTGGGTATCTTTTCCATGAATCTGGGAATTTAGCGGGATACTGAATCCGTACTCTCCGTATCCAAGTTGGCGGATGTCAAATGCTGGAGATTTTTTTAGCATGCTTATTTCCTTTTCTTTAGCTTGGCAATGTTAAATTGCCACAATTTATTTGGGCGGTCAATCACCCCCTTGGGTGATTTACGGGGTGAATTTGGCCACATTTTTCTCCTCATCATCTCACCCCTAGTTTTGAAACGTTTTCAAGGTGTTCAAATTGACAAAAAAACCATCTGCGGATAGAATGGCAAAAGATTTTGTCAGTGGAGTGAAAAGTGAATAAAGAGGAACGATTTGTCACAGCAATAACCCCAAAAAGTGAAGATTTTTCACGATGGTACACGGAGATAATCCGGAGAGCCGAATTGGCCGACTATGCACCGATGAAGGGGATGATGGTTATTAGGCCTTACGGATATGCAATATGGGAAAACATACAACGGTTTCTCGACAATCGGATTAAAGAGACCGGGCATACGAATGCTTATTTTCCTCTATTTATCCCTGAGACACTCCTCCAGAAAGAAACGGAACATTTGGAGGGATTTTCTCCTGAGGTTGCTTGGGTGACCCATGGAGGAGAAGAGGAACTGGAGGAAAGGTTGGCGGTGCGTCCGACTTCTGAAGCCATTATCGGCAATATGTATTCTAAGTGGATCAAATCATGGAGAGATTTGCCTGTATTGATAAATCAATGGGCGAATATCGTCCGATGGGAAAAAGTCACCAGACCTTTTTTAAGAACGACAGAGTTTCTTTGGCAAGAGGGACATACAGCTCATGAGACTTTTGAGGAGGCGGAAAAGGAAACACTCATGATCCTCGATCTTTACAAAGAGTTTGTCGAAACTGAGCTGGCCATTCCGGTGGTTTCAGGCAGGAAAACAGCAAGAGAACGGTTTGCCGGTGCACTTGAGACATATGCCATCGAAGCCTTGATGTCGGATGGAAAGGCTCTCCAAATGGGGACGTCTCACAACCTTGGCCAGCATTTCTCCAAAGTTTTCAACATCCGGTTCGAGGACAGGGACCAAAAGCTCCAGTATGTATGGCAAACATCCTGGGGAGTGTCCACCCGATTGGTGGGATCGGTCATTATGTCTCACGGAGATGATTCTGGTCTGAAGATTCCTCCTAGGATTGCACCGGACCAGATCGTGATCATCCCGATTTCTCTTGGCAACTGGAAACAAGAAGTCCTTCCGAAAGCACAGGAATTAGAACAGGAACTGAAGAAGGAAGGGTGGAGGGTTAAGCTGGATGCCAGGGAGGAGTTTACGCCCGGATGGAAATTTTCGGAGTACGAATTGAGAGGGATTCCCCTCAGGATTGAAATCGGACCTAGGGATATTAAAAATAACCAGGCGATTGTTGTCAGGAGAGATACGATGGCTAAGGAGTCTGTAAGCCTAGATTCCTTGAAAATAAAAATTCCTCAGATTTTATCCGATATCCAGAATTCTATGTTGGCAGAAGCCCGGAAATTCCAAGCAGAAAACACCCACGAGGTTGACAACTATCAAGATTTTAAGTCTGTCCTGGAATCGAAAAGAGGATTTTTAAAAACCTTTTGGTGTGGGAACCAGGACTGTGAAGACAAGATAAAGGAAGAGACGATGGCTACGATCCGCGTGGTTCCCCTTGAACAGAAAGAAAAGGGCAAATGTGTCCTTTGCCAAGCTGATGCAGGCCAATGGGTCTTATTTGCCAGAGCTTACTGAGCTTTGCATTTTGCGAGCCTACATTGAAGAAAAATTTCGAGAAAGAAAGAGAACGGATGATCAGTTCCCAGCTTGTTGCTCGTGGAATAAAAGATGTGAAAGTCCTGGGTGCGATGAAAAAAATCCATCGTCATGTGTTTGTTCCTGAAAATATGCTCTCTCATGCATACAGCGATGAGCCACTCCCAATAGGGGAGGGCCAGACGATTTCCCAACCATACATCGTGGCCTACATGACGGAAGTTCTTGCATTACTGGGGGAAGATCGTGTTCTTGAGATCGGGACAGGTTCCGGATACCAAACAGCTATCCTTGCCGAAATAGCAAAACAAGTTTTCACAGTGGAGTTGGTTGGGGCTCTGTCGCATCGGGCTCAGGAAACTTTAAAAAAATTAAAATACACGAATATCATTTACAAAATCGGAGACGGGACCTTTGGCTGGGACAAGAGAGCTCCTTTCGATGCAATTATGGTTACGGCTGCACCGGATAAGATCCCGCATTCTCTCGAGGAACAATTGAAAATTGGTGGAAGAATGATCATTCCCGTTGGCTCGGCCTTTCAAGAGTTGGTTCTTGTTACGCGAGGAAAGAAAAAATTCAAAAGGAAAAAATTGTTGCCGGTGCGTTTTGTTCCCCTGGTAACAACTCATTGAGTGATATAGGAAAAATATTCTTGGTTCGAAAAATTTTAGCGATATCGGCTCTTTTTTTGGTGCTGTCTTCTTTCCTGAGTGCCCAATCGACATCCAAGAAGTTTGTCAAAATCTATTTCCCCGATGGCGATTCCGTTACGGCTGAACTTGCCGTTACTACGGAAGAAAGAGCGCGAGGCCTTATGTACCGTAAAAGGATGGGATTCGACCAGGGAATGCTCTTTATTTTTGGCAAAGAAGGCTTATATTCGTTCTGGATGAAAAATATGGTGATCCCTCTCGATTTCATCTGGTTGGATGAGGAAAAAAGAATCGTTCACATCGAACAGAATGTCCCGCCATGCAAACAGGAACCCTGTCCTAATTATACATCGAAAGTTCCTGCCATGTTTTTTTTGGAGCTAAAAGCTGGCAGTGTTGGGAGAAGGAAGCTGAAGGTACTTGACCGTCTCGACTTCATCCTCCTTAACCTGTAATTATTAACCTGAGTTATTTATAAACATGATTTTATAATTTTTTCCAATTCTCGAGCAGCCTTATCAGAGGCAATATTCTCTCCGAGTAGTAGGCGGATTTTTTCATACTCAGCTTTCATTGCAGATCTCACTCTTTCTGATTCGAAGATTTTTCGGATTTCGTCCAGGAGGTTTGCGGCAGTAAAATTTCTTTGTATCAATTCAGGGATTATCTTTTTGCCCGCAAGAATATTCACGATGCTGAAATTTTTGATTTTCATGAGTTTAATTCCCGCGTAATAGGTGAAGGGGGAGATGCGGTAAAAGGCTACTACAGGAGTCCCAAGCAGGGCTGCCTCTAAGTTTGCAGTGCCGCAGGAAGAAAGAGCGATGTCACTGTAAGCCATGGCTTCATATCCGTTCTTAGAGACGATTTGAACAGAAGGGGATGGTTCGCTGAGGAATGAGCTCACATAGGTCTCTATAAGATTTTCTGCTAAAAGTAGGATGAATT
>DAOWCB010000361.1 GCA_030633795.1 Candidatus Aminicenantota bacterium
AATGTTCCTTCGCCAATGGATATTACGACCGTGTTATCGAGGCCCGAAAATCCTTGTTTGTCGAAAACGCCTTCACAGCCGATAAAATCACAGAGATAGCCCTTGCCCACCAAATCTGTCCCTTCGAATTTTCCCTGGATATGGCCCTCTGGGTAGGCTGTATCATCTGCGACTTGAACTACGTATTCGATCCGAGGGTGTATCTGCGACGGTTTTTCTTAGAAAACCCGATCGACTGCACCATTCTCGTAGACGAGGCCCATAATCTTGTCGACAGATCACGAGAGATGTTCTCTGCCAAAATCGAGAAAACAGATTTCTTGAAAATCCGGCACCTCCTCAAAAACAAAGAATCAGAGCTCTACCGGATTGCAGGAGAAGTCAACAGGAAAATGTTGGAAATGAAAAAAATCCTCGAAAAGGAAAATAGTGCATGGCAGGATGAACGCCCAGAAGAACTTCTCCCTCCCCTCAGGCGTCTTCTCGCAAGCTTAGAACACTGGCTATCTTCACACCCTGGATCTCCCCAAACTCAAGAAATGCTCGAACACTACTTTGCGACCAGTTGGTTTCTCAAAGTATCCGAGTTCTATGATAATAATTATGTGACCTGTCTCGAAAAAATCCCACAGAACTTCAGCGTAAAGCTGTACTGTACTGACCCATCCGACCAACTCCGTGAAATTTTTGAACGGGCCAACTCATCCGTGCTTTTTTCGGCGACCATCACACCCATGGACTATTTCGCTCAAATACTGGGATTAAAAGATACGGTCGCAAAACGAGTTCTCCCCTCCCCTTTTCCTCGAGAAAACCTGTGTATCCTTGTTTCGGATTCGGTTTCCACTCTTTACAGACACAGGTCTCAAACGAAAGAAGCGCTCATTCAGACCATCGGCGCTCTGGTAGAGGCCAAAAAGGGAAACTACATGGTCTATTTCCCATCTTATGAATACCTGCGGATGGTTCATCCCTTGTATGAAACAGCCTTCCCCCACCACAAAATCCTCATGCAGACGCATGAAATGAGAGAAGATGAAAGAGTGAATTTCCTTAACAACTTCTCTGAGGAAAATAATCACACGCTTTTGGGTTTTGTGGTAATGGGAGGTATTTTTGGGGAAGGTATCGATCTGGTCGGAGACCGCCTATCAGGTGCTGTCATCGTTGGCGTCGGACTACCCGGCATTTCTCTGGAAAGGGAAATGATCCGCCAACACTTCTCGGAAAATCAGATGTCCGGCTACGACTATGCCTACCGCTTTCCAGGATTGATCCGTGTGTTTCAAGCGGCAGGACGTGTTATCAGAACCGAAATTGACCGTGGATCGATACTTTTAATCGACACGCGTTATTCTCATCCCCAATACAGAGACTTGTTTCCCCGAGAATGGCAGGTCCACCAAACTCAAAACCACCGACAAATCGGCCAGATATTGGATGAATTCTGGACAGAGCCATATTCATGAGTAGCCTATCAGAAATAACCGTGTTGGCCATTGATTGCCAAGCCACCCACAACAATCCCTCTATAGGTCATCTAGCCGAGATAGGGTGGGTAAAAACACAGGCCATACACCCTTTCGATCATGAAATGACCATCGAAAACGCAAAGTCACATTTGGTAAAGATGGAGAAGCAGTCCCAGATGCCTAACCAGTTCTCGAGAATAACCGGAATCAATTCCGAGGAAATGAAAGAGGCCATCTCTAAAAAAATCATCTGGCAAAAACTCGATCGAGCAGCAAAAAAAACAGCATCAGATAATCATGGGATCTGCCCGACAGTAATCCATTTCAGCCGATATGAAAGCCCCTATCTCGAGCAACTTCATAAGGAATTCGCATCCAAACAGGAATTTCCGTTAACGATCGTATGCACACACAAGATCGTCAGCAGACTTTACCCCTGGCTCCCCCGGAAGAGCTTAAGGGCTTCGGCAGGATTTTTCGGATTTTCCCTCCCAAATCTCAGGCGCAGTCTGCATCATGTGGTGGCCACAGCCTTTATCTGGAATCATGTCGTCAGGATTCTCGAAGAAAAGGAAAAAATTGCTGCTTTTGAAGAACTTCAGGATTGGCTCTGCAATTCTCCCACCCCAGCTCTTTCTAAGCAACATACACGGGAATACCCGATGGAAATGGCTCTCCGGCAGGACCTTCTCGATAAGCCAGGAATCTACAGGATGTACCGCTCCACAGGGGATTTGCTATACATCGGTAAGGCAAAATCTCTCAAACATAGGGTCAACAGTTATTTTCACAAACAAGGCCGCCATGCCGAGCACATCTTGGAAATGCTTAGCCAAGCCCAGAACCTTTCGACCACAGTCACACAGACAGCACTGGAAGCTGCTGTCCGGGAATCCGATGAAATAAAGCTCCTATGCCCCCCATACAACAGGGCACTTCAGCCAAATGAAAGACAACTTCTTTTTTACTCCAAAAACCTCAAAAGCAAACGATTTGAGCCGAACATCCA
>DAOWCB010000313.1 GCA_030633795.1 Candidatus Aminicenantota bacterium
AGGAATGGTGTCCCGTCTTTTTTCTTAAGCAGCACTTCCTCATTTTTCACAAATCCTTCACGTAGCATCTTTTTCTGGAATGATATCCTACCTTTGGGATCGTGATAGAGTAAGGACACATCGACGCTTAGAAATTCTTGTTTACTCTTGTAACCAAACATATTCACGATAGCTGGATTCGCTTCGATAAAACGACCGTCCGCCCCAGACGAGGTTCGGTATATGCCCACTTCAATATTTTTTGCGATGGTTTTGTATTTTTCTTCACTCTGTCTCAAGGCCTTTTCTGTCTGTTTGCGTTCAATGGCCATGGCGATCTGTTCTGCGATGAAGGTCAAGATGTTTTTTTCTTCCTCCGTGTATCTGACTCCCTCTGTGTAGCTCTGGACAGTCAACACGCCGATGGTTTTGCCGCTAATTTTGAGAGGCACGCCAAGCCAATCGATCGATGGAGGACCGATTGAAATCACTTCTCCCTTTTTTTCCAGCTCTATGAACACTTTGGGCGAAGCCAAAAGCGAGCGGCCGGTCCGAAAAACATACTCTGTCAGGCCTTTCCCCAATTTTTGGGGGCCAGGATTCTCCTCTTCCTCATCGACAAAATACGGAAAACGGAGCATGTTCGTGCTTTCATCATAAAGAGCGATATAAAAATTGTCCTTGGCAGGCATGAGTTCGGCAATGATTTTTTGGATGGTCTGATAGAATTCTTGCAGGTCTCCTGCCAAATAGGCAGCCTCGGATATTCTGTAAACAGAGTCCTGGATTTTTTCTTCCATTTTGCGTTTGGTAATGTCCCGGACGAATACAAAGGTGGTGGACTTCCCTAGATACAAGTTTTGGCTGACATTGAACTCAACCAATACCTTCCGGCCATCCTCGGCTTTTATGGCCGACTCATAGACGGAAGGCACCTCCTCCCCTGCCAAACGGCGTTTGTGACGATCCACCACCTTTGGCATCTCATCCGGATGTATCATATCTGTAACGGGCTTGTTGAGGAAATCTTTTACAGAATACCCTACCATTTCAGCCATACGCGGATTGACATACATAAACTTCATATCCTGAATGATGGCAATTCCATCGCTGGCTTTCTCGACCAAATTTCTGTATTTCTCCTCACATTCCTGTAGCTTCATTTTTGTCTTTCTGTATTCAGGTTCAGCCTTGCGCAATCTTGTGACTTGCTTTTTCAGTATGTTCAACTCACGTTGAAGTTGCTCTTTGGTCTTATCGCTCTTTTTCATTATAGATTCATATAACAATGCTCCCAACAAATGACAATCACCTCTAGGGATGATTTTGGAGATGATATCTGCCGTAAAATCACCCCTTAAATCACCCATAGAGGGGATTGTACGGCATTTTTTTTTCTGCCACCCTTATAGTGCCTTGTTGGGCTGGCTGGGCAAGGTGCCAGCAGTTTCAGCGAATCTCGCATCTCGCCATTGCTTAGATTCCTCAACAGCCAGCATCACCCATATTCTGGAAAAAAATCTATTGTTTAACTACCTCTAATGCCTTTTCCAGAAACTCGTCGCGCCCTTCAATAAGCCCTTGGATCGTTCTTTCAGCGGGCACTGTGGGTTGGATTCCTATAAGATGGTGTTGAGAGCCATCATGCTTGAGCACCTTCATACCAGTCCAAATGATCCGAAACCCCCCAGGAAGCATGAAAGGATTGACATTTCCGTTTGTTCCGGCGGTCGGTTGCCCCACGATTTCAGCAAGTTTGTAAAACTCGATGAAACTCATAAAGGATTCAGCATAGCTTATGCATCCCCCATAGATTATGAAGGCGACCCTCCCCTCGATATGTGGCTCTTGGGCCCGAAGTCCCCATCCCGTCCTCTGGTAATCAGCAATGTTTTCCTGATCCGGATAGATAATAAGAGGAATCTGCATCCAGGCATCGGATGTGTCTTTTTTCTCGAGGAGATGACAAATAATCTGGTGATTTCCATTAGGATAACCCCGGAGGTCGAAAATGATTCCTCTTGCTTTCGCTAAATCACCTATTTTTACATTGATTTCAGTCCATGATGCTTTGTCCAGATTAACGTAATAAATATCGTTTTCCAGTTTTTCGATGTTAGACATCGTGGATTCGGTCAAATACTCCTTAAAATTTCTTTCTACCTCCATCTCCAAAACTTCTTCTCCCCTTTTAAGTTTGAGCTTGGCCATTGTTCCAGGCTCTCCATAAGCGAATCGATTCAGGGACTTCCATCTCTTCCATTGAGGGGAACCAGAGATAAATTCTTCAGCATCCAATAAAGCTTTTTCCGTTCCGATACCATCGATTTCCAGTATGATATCTCCCCTTTGGAAATGAGCCGGATCTTTGGACACCGTGACCACGACCTGATTTTCTATCCAGTCGACCTTGAGCGGAAGGCCGGCTTGCTGCATCCAAACATTGTGGTAGACGTTTCCATGTCCGTCCTGGAGCTTGGCTACCAAGCGGCAGAGAGTGTAAAAGAAATCTTTTTCGGTTTCGTCTTCAAGAGCAGATCTTAAGGCATTTGAAAGCTCTTTATCCCAATCCACATCCACCACATCAAAATAGGGATAAAAATGCTGGAAAACATTCCATGCGATGATCACTCCAGCCAGCCGCACAAATTCATTGTTCGCAGTCAGAGTTCCAAAATCTTTTGCCTTTAAATCAGAGACAAGTTTATCGACAGAATACCCCTGATTTTTGCCCAAAGTTCCACTCTCGTCTGCATAAAGAGCTAAGGGAATCTGACAGGAGAGATCCACACACAGCTTTTTGTTCACCACATCTCCGACTTCAGGATGTTTATCGAATATCGCACCCATTGTTTTTTCAATCAAAAGGCACTTTTCCCCGACGGGGGAATCTTGTTTTTGAACCTTATATCTGTATCCTTGACTCCAGGCGCCCCATTGTTTCGGCTCTTGTCCCACTTCGCCA
>DAOWCB010000052.1 GCA_030633795.1 Candidatus Aminicenantota bacterium
GGATCGGCCACAGCCAGCATCTCGCCGCTGTCATGAAATCCATACCCGTACTTCTCGGCCAAAGAGCCCATCAGCTTGATCGCTTCCCTTGCCGTTTTGCACCGCTCCATGGCCAGCATCGTCAGTGTCGTGATATCCATGATGGCCGACGGGGTCGAATTTCTCATTTTTCTTCGACATCCGATGGATGACTCGGCGATCCCCAGTTGGTGTTCGTTCATATGGCCGAACACTGCGTGTTGATAGGCATAGGTGTGAGGAATTTGAGGGATGTCCACTTCGGTGTACCCCTCCACATACTTCACCCACTTTCCCCCGACCTCTGGGGGCCAGGTTCTGATCTGATGGATGTGGTAAATTTTGCGTACAGAACCTTCCTCATGATCAGCGGCTGGGATGTAATGCCACGTGAAGTCACACATCCCGCAGTCGGCGGTTTGGCACGCGAGGACAGAGCCATCGTCAGAGGCTTCCTTGCCGACAAGAATCGTGGTGCAGCCTTCCGGATATTCCGGCCAAACAGCATCATCCGATGCTCTCTCTGTTTGATCAAAAACGAGCGATCCCGAGAAGGCAAATAAGACAAAAACAAAAATCAGTAGAACAAATCTTTTTTTTCTTTTCATTCGGCTCTCCTTTTAAAGGAATGGACCATCGCCACTTTATAAAAACTTCATTCTCCTGTCAATCTGGAATGCCGTTGTGCCATCTTCGACAACAGGCTGCTTGTCAATCCAACGTACAGGACAATGTTATTGCTTTTATGGTTATTATTCGTATAATCCTACCAATGTATAGACGACTCCGAAGCATCCCCTCCAATATATCTCTACGACTCCTGGGCCGAGATGCCAAAGTTGCCAGAATCTGGAAAGCTGTGATGGAGGCCATCTCGGGAACAGAAAAGGATTTCACCACCGGTAAACTGAACAAGGCCATATTCCTTCTGGCCATCCCGATGATCATGGAGATGATCATGGAATCCGTGTTCGCTGTGGTGGATATCTTTTTTGTATCCAAACTGGGGGCCGGGGCGGTTGCGACCGTCGGTATCACAGAATCGCTTATGACCATCGTCTATTCTCTGGCGATAGGTTTGAGCGTGGCCACAACGGCACTGATCTCGAGAAGAATTGGCGAAAAAAATCCTGAGGGAGCATCTATAGCCGCGGTTCAAGCGATCATTTCTGGCATTACCATATCGCTGGTGATATCCATCCCCGGAATCCTGTTTGCACCCGATATACTGAAACTCATGGGAGCATCGGCAGAGATGATCCGATCGTTCTCGATGTACACATCGATCATGCTGGGAACGAATGTCATCATCATGTTGCTGTTCATCATCAATGCTGTGTTTCGCAGCGCCGGGGATGCGGCCATTTCGATGAGGGTTTTGTGGCTCGCCAATATGATCAACATCGTCCTCGATCCCTGTTTGATATTCGGTTGGGGACCTTTTCCGGAATTGGGAGTGACAGGAGCGGCAGTGGCCACAAATATCGGCCGGGGCATAGCTATCGTTTACCAGTTCTATCTGCTGTTCCATGGAAAAAAACGAGTCAAAATCAAACGAAGACATTTGAGGGTTGTTTTTGAGGTGATGAAAAAACTAATCCGGTTGTCTTTCGGTGGTATCGGCCAATCCTTGATCGCCACTTCGAGCTGGATCGGGATGGTCAGGATCATCTCAGCATTCGGAGACCAAGTAATGGCAGGGTATACAATCGCCATACGCGTCGTTCTTTTTTCCATCTTGCCATCTTGGGGACTAGCCAATGCCGCAGCAACCCTGGTCGGTCAAAACTTGGGCGCTAAAAAACCGCAGAGAGCGGAGCGCGCCGTATGGCAAACGGGATTCATCAACATGGCCTTCATGGGGATTATCGCTTTGTTCTTTATCCTTATCCCGGGATTTTTCATCAGATTGTTCATCGATGACCCGATAGTTGTTGCCAGCGGCACAGATTGCCTTCGCATCCTCGCTTTTGGATATGTCTCTTACGCATTGGGGATGGTGGTGGTCCATGCTTTTAACGGAGCCGGCGATACGATGACCCCTACCTTCATAAACTTATTCTGCTTCTGGTTGTTCGAGATTCCCTTGGCTTATGTCCTGGCATTATCTTTTGGTCTTGACGAAAACGGAGTCTATATTGCCATTCTTGTTGCAGAATCTGCAATGACGCTCGCAGCTGTCCTTATTTTCCGGCGAGGACATTGGAAAACAAGAGAAGTGTGACTGGAGTCTTCGATTTACGCGGTAACAATCCCAAGGGGTTTGCGTACTTTCCATTTCCCCCGGGTAAAGTCCGGAAACTCGACTGAGGTGCTGTTCGTGGCTATGGATTTTTCGCTCAGAGCAACGACAGCACTGATGGTGGCACCCTCATACACATCCGAATCCGTCGGTTTACCTTCTCTTAAACACTGGATGAGCCGGTAGTCTTCGATAAAATCCATCCCTCCGTGGCCGGCACCCTCTGCTTTTTCCTCAAGCGATGTCAACAACGGATGTTTGTATTGCTCACGGTAGGACGTGTAGTGATTGCCTTTCCCGATATAATCTGAAGAAACATCATCCCATCTGTGCGGTGATGAAATGCCTTCGAGATAAATTTTTTCTTCGGGATATTTTCTTGCCAATCCTATAGTTCCCTGGATCAAAATCCTGCGGCTGTAAGGCCGGGGAGAATTGGTGTCGTGGGTGACCAAGACTGTCTGTCCCTTATTGGTTTTGATCAACGTGCTGATGACATCTCCCAAGGCATAATCCGTTTTGGCCAGGGGATGGTTTTTTCCATACCTCCTGATCGCTTCAAGCTTAAGACTGCGGGACGGGCTGCTCATCGAGACCAGGTATTCGAATTTGTTGCCGCGTGTGATATCCATCCATTGGGCCACCGGTCCGAGACCGTGTGTCGGGTAAAGGTCAGCATTCCGTTTGATGGAATACTGGAGACGCCAGTCATGAGGATAGTATGCCTTGCCGAATTTCCATCCCCGAAGATCGTGGAGATAACCGCATTCCGCATGGAGTAGCTCACCGAACAAGCCTTGACGCACCATGTTGAACAACATAAGTTCGGTCCTGTCGTAGTTACAGTTTTCCATCGTGCAACAATGCTTTTTGTACTTTTCCGAAGTTTCGACCAACTCCCAGCACCCTTCTAGAGTGATCGCCCCAGGTACTTCCGATGCGGCGTGTGATCCGGTTTCCATCGCCGTGACGGAAATCGGAACATGCCACTCCCAAGGTGTAGCGTTGTAAACGAGGTCCAGGTCTTCGGAGTCGCACATGCGTTTGAAATCCTCGGTGCCTCTGGTGTAGGCGGTCGGTTTCAGTTTTCCGGCTTTTTCACACTGTTCTTGAGCCCAAAGAGTCCGCTCTTCTCGCATGTCACAGACAGCTTTTATTTCTACCCCATCTATTCGGAGCAGATTCCGGAGGTGTCCACTCCCCTGATTTCCGATGCCGACATATCCTACCCTCACCGTTTCGATCGGCGGAGTCGCCAAATGTGCGATTGGTTCTGTCCTCAACTGAGGCTGCCGGAAGCCTTTATGTTTGCCTACAGCCATGCCCCCCAAAGCCATTCCCAATCCGGCTGTCCCGCTTTTTTTGAGGAAATCCCTGCGGTTCAAACGTTTTTTCATCATGGTACTGGCACCTCCATTTCTTTAAAATCACAAAAATGCTATCACTCCCGCACTCTTTTTTCAATAAAATAGACTCAGGGCAAATTCTCTGATAATATCGGACTTGAGAGGATAAAAGGATCGTTTCTCGTTGGAGGTATGATGAGAAAAGCTACTTTCGGACTTGTTATTGGCGTTTTCCTTTTGGCAATGGCCGTCCATGCACAGCAAAAAACAGCGACTTATGATTGGCCGCAATTCAGGGGGCCAAATGGATCAGGAGTGAATGAGACGAAAGGATTACCTTCAGAGTTCGGGCCTGATAAAAACGTTATCTGGAAAAAAACCATGCCCACCGGCTATTCTTCACCGGTTCTTATCAAAAACTTCATCTTCCTCACTGCCTGTGAAAACGAAAAACTCCTGACCCTTTGTCTCGATCGCCAGAATGGTAATATACTCTGGCAAAAAGAAGCCCCTAGACCACGAAAAGAAAAATTGGATTTTCGGAACAACCCGGCCTCACCCACTCCTGTTACAGATGGCGAAAACGTGTATGTCTTTTTCTCAGATTTCGGACTGCTGGCCTACGACTTCGATGGCAAAGAACTCTGGCGGCTTCCACTCGAACCTTTTGATAATTTTTACGGCATGGGAGCCTCCCCCATCGTCGCCGACAACAACGTGATCCTTGTTTGCGACCAAAACACGGATTCTTTTATCATCGCGGTGGATAAAAATACAGGGAAAGTCGCTTGGAAGAAAAAACGTCCCGAAGCCAAAACCGGCCATTCCACACCGGTTGTTTATTCTCCTGAGCATGGCGAAATTCAGGTCCTCGCGCCTGGATCTTTTTTATTGATCTCATATTCCGCAAAAACCGGAGACAGAATTTGGTGGACAGGCGGGCTTTCTTTCGAGATGAAATCCACTCCTGTCATGCGCGATGGGATATTGTTCATCAACGGCTACGCCTCTCCATTGAATCAGCCAGGGAATCAAGTGAAGATCCTCGCATTTGAGCAGGCTCTTTTGCAATTCGACGCGGACAAAAATGGCCAGTTCTCCAAGGATGAATTGCCCGAAGAATCCCCTTATGATTTTTTCGATTTTGTGGATCTCGCCAAAGACGGCCACCTCGATAGAAAGGACTGGAATTATTTTCATGCCGCCCTTGCAAGTTTGAACGGAATGTTAGCCATCCGTTTGGAGGGGCAGGGTGACATGACCGAAACCAACACACTTTGGGCTTATCGGCGTTACGTACCCCAGCTTCCCTCCCCATTGGTATACAAAGATGTGCTTTACATGATCAACGATGTGGGCTTTGTTACCTCTTTCAAACCGGGAAATGGTGAGGTCATCAACCAGGGACGCCTCAGGGGAGCCGGGAGCAAGTTTTTTGCATCCCCCGTTGCAGCCGATAATAAAATTTTTATAACCAGTCTTCGCGGAAAAATAAGCGTGTTGAAATCGGACGGGAGCAATGAAATCATCGCCATTAACGACATGAAAGAGGACTGTTACGCCACACCCGCCATCGGCAAGAGCAAAATCTACATCCGAACGAAAAAAACTCTGTATTGTTTCGGAAATGACGAATAGCCGAGCTGGTGTCTCCCTGATCGAGACACCCCGAATCACGGATGGTTATTCCAGATTCCCCTGTTGTTTTTTTCCAGATTTTTAAACTCACCTGGCTTTTTATGATTTTTCGTTGTACCGCCCATCTTGGAGTCTTTGAAATCTCCATTCGCACAATTGTTTGAGCCTGTTCAGGATATTTGCAGTGGCTCGGTTATGAATATTCTCCCAGATCTTGTTGACAATGCTAAGGTTAGATCTTTGCACTTTTCCGTAAAAATTGAAGCCCACAGCGAAAAACAGCTGTGTTTGTTCCAATTCATTATGTTCAGCAATGGGAGATCGGACATACATGGCAAAAATCCCGATCGGATAGCCACCGCTGCTTTCGAATAATAAATACCGAGCATTATCGTCAGAAAGACCTGGCAAATGTTGGAATTTGATAGCATTCAGATTAAAAAGAGGTTTGAATTTCTTGAGCCCCAGCAGAAATATCTGTATTTTTTCAAGTCGACCATCCAAGCGATCAACAGTCGCGATATGATTTGGCCAGCATGTGGAATCTCCATCCCAACTGAGCAATTCTTCGAAGACATACCGGACAGGGACCTCGATCCCTATCCTATGGATGTTCAGCACAGAATAATGAGTGACATCTATCCCGGTCCGCTGCATAATCCGGTAGCTGTAATCTTCTCTTTCAGCTGCGTTTGAAAACTCGATCAATGTGCGGATAGCTTGCTTGTGAAGAATGAAATTCCTGATATCGGAGATAATGCCTCGACTTTTTTCAGGGGGAACTTTCATTGCAATAGAATAAAGATGCTACCACTCCTGCGCTATTTTTGCAATTCTCCCCCTTTTTCGGCAGAATAGAACACGGTTTGAATTGTTCAGGCTAAAAATAGGAGGGCATTTATGCGAAAAATTTCCAGGTCGTTTTTGATTATCTGTGTATTGACGGTTTTATTCGCTTTCGCCGCACCTCAAACTCCCAAGGTCGAATGGGAGATGGTCGCAAAAATCCGTGAAGAAGGTTTTCAGCGCTCCCAAGTTATGGACTTGGCAGGATACATGAGCGATGTTTTGGGAGCACGTCTGACGCTCTCCCAGGACATGAAACGCGCCCAGATCTGGATTAAAGATAAAATGGAGGAGATCGGGCTTGTCAACACCCTTATCGAACCATTTATGGACTATGGTGTAACCTGGGACAACGTATATTTTTCGCTCCACATGTTGGAGCCCGATTATCAGCCTCTGGTTGGATTTCCCTTGACCCACACACCCAGCACTCCGGGAAAAATTACCTGCCCTGCCGTGATATCCGAAATACAGACCAAACAGGATCTCGATAAATATCGGGGCAAGCTTGCAGGAGCTGTGGTTTTGACAACCCCACCAGCCGAAATCGATCTCGAGGCTTTGGCCCGGGCCACTCCCCGACGCACACCTGAAGAACTGAAGCAAATGGAGGAGAACGTGATTCCCAGGCCCCGCCGTCGCAGAGGAGATGAAGAGCCACCTAATCCCGATTTACTTAAAGCCAAGGAAAAGATCGCATTTTACAAAGCAGAAGGGGTGCAGGCTCTTTTGGAGTGCCGGAGCGGTCGTCTGGGCGCTGTCCGAGGGTTTGCCCGACCCGGTACTAAAGAAGACAAATGGTCGCGCGAGAACAGCCTGAATTCGCTGCCGATCATCGCGGTGACACCCGAACATTACAACCGGATGTATCGGATCCTCGAGCGCAAGATCCCGGTTAAAGTCGAAC
Source organism: Candidatus Aminicenantota bacterium (assembly GCA_030633795.1). Classification (GTDB taxonomy): domain Bacteria; phylum Acidobacteriota; class Aminicenantia; order Aminicenantales; family Aminicenantaceae. The sequence continues at coordinate 6,998 of DAOWCB010000052.1, forward strand.
TCGAGGTACGCAACCGCCTAGGAGAACAGGTAGAGAAAGCCTGCAATGTGCTCGGTGAGATTCCCGGCACAGACCTGAGCGATGAGGTTGTGATGATCGGAGCCCATTTCGACACGTGGCATGCCAGTCCCAATGCCAGCGACAACACGTCCGGATGTGCCGTTGCACTGGAAGCTGCGCGCATCCTCAAAGCTTCCGGAGCACATCCCCGCAGAACCATACGGGTGGCCCTGTGGGCCGGAGAGGAGCAAGGGATTCACGGATCCCGGGAATATGTTTACAAACACTTCGGCAATCCCAAGGACCCGGAAATCGGGATCAAGCCCGAATACGAGAAGTTCTCGGTGTATTTCAATCAGGATTACGGAGCAGGCGCTTATCGTGGGATCTATTTGCAAGGGAACGAATATGTACGACACATTTTCAAAGCCTGGATAGAACCACTGAAGGACCTGGGATTTAGAGCAATCTCGATCCAGAGCGTGGGCAGCACAGACCATGTTTCTTTCGATGCCGTGGGACTACCCGGCTTTCAGTTCATTCAAGATCGCATTCCAGGAACGGCTGGGCACACCAACCTCGATTTTTTCGATACTCTACAGGCAGACGATTTGATAAAAAACGCCGTTATCATGGCTGTATTTGCGTACCATGCGGCTATGAGCGATGAGTTGTTGCCCCGCAAAAAGACAAAAGGCATCCAGTAATTCCACCCCTCCTCGAATGGCGGGCAAGGAAAATCATGATTGATTTATATTGCGCTTTAACAGCTTAAATCCCTCTTCACGGGCATGGAGGATTTGTGTGATATCCACCTCCGCCATCTCTTTCCGCGCTAGAATATGATCCTTCACTGCTTTGCGGTACAACACATACTCGTCTTTAGCGGAAATATTCGGCTCAACACTCTGGGTATACAGGAAATCCTCGATCGATCGGTTTTTGCCGTTGTTATTGCCTTCGCTCAGGTCGATCCTGCATTCGCCGTAAACCAGAAAAC
>DAOWCB010000302.1 GCA_030633795.1 Candidatus Aminicenantota bacterium
GCCGATGAATATCATCCGGAATATCTCTCTGTCCTCACTCAAAGCATACTCTCCCAGTGGATGGATGCAAATTCAAAAGGAAAAAAACTCGGCACAGGACCATATCGAAGCCTTCGGGATCAAGGCTCAGTCCATGCACCAAGAAGTCGAAACTCTCTCGGGAGGCAACCAGCAAAAAGTGGTCTTAGCCAAATGGTTGGAGACACACCCCAAGGTTTTGCTGTTAGACGAACCTACATTGGGCGTGGATATCGGCGCCAAACATGATATATACAGATTGATGAATCAGTGGACCGCACAAGGAATGGCAATCCTGCTGATCACTTCCGAGCTCTCGGAACTGCTGGCCATGTCCGATCGCATCATGGTCATGCATCGAGGCCGGATCACGGCGGAATTCACCAAGGCTGAGGCTACACAGGAAAAAATCATTCACGCGGCCATGTGAGAAGAAAAAACAGCATGAAAACAAAACAGAAAGTTCAGGATAGAACGGACCAGCAGAGGAATTGGCTGAGATCTCCTTTGTTACGAGTTTTTGCAGCTCTTGTTCTGGTGTTTTTGATCGGAATTATGTTCAACGCCGACGGGGCCTTCTTCAAGTGGAACACCCATCGGGACATGCTCCGGCACATATCGGTTTTTGCCATATTGGCATGCGGGATGACATTGGTCATCATAACCGCCGGCATTGACCTCTCCGTAGGCAGCCTATTGGGACTAACGGCTGTTCTGTTTTCGCTTTTTTCTTTGCAGAAAGCCTGGTCTCCTTGGTTGGCACTGCCGGCGTGTTTGGTAATCGGCGCTGCTCTCGGCGCTGCCTCGGGTGGGCTTATCGGTCGATTCAAGATTCAGCCGTTTATAGCCACCCTGGCCATGATGGTTTTTGCCCGAGGGATGGCCAAATGGGTATCGGGAGGCCAGAAAATATCCACAGCTGTTCTCCAACCTGACGGAACCTATCAATACGTCGATGTTCCGCCGATCTTTGACTTTCTCAATTCCAAGATCCTCAATGAAAACCTGGCCGTGGTGACCTTGATCTTGTTTGCCTGCGTTTTGATATGCTGGGTGATCCTGACCAAACTCCGATGGGGCCGGTATATCTATGCCATAGGGGGAAATGAGGAAGCCGCCCGACTGTCAGGAATTCCTATTATCCGGACCAAACTTCTTGCCTATGGCTTATGCGGATTCTTTTGTGCCATAGCTGGCATATGTCAGGCCGCTCAGGAGTTTCAGGGAGATCCTGAAGCAGGAATGACCTACGAACTCACAGCCATCGCCATCGTGGTGATCGGTGGCACAAATTTGATGGGAGGCCGCGGTGGGATCGGGTTGACCTTTATCGGAGCCATGACCATCGGATATTTGGAGAAAATTCTCAGTATCAACGCCGTGGGAGAAGCCAGTCGGTTGATGCTCACCGGAGTCATCATCATCGTTGCCGTCCTCTTCCAAAAAACCCGAAGGTAGTTTGGTTGTGCTAACTTATTGAATTACCTCGTGGGAAACAAAAACTCCGCGCGCAGCTAAAGCGGCCATAAAGGGATCATACAAGTTGGCATCAAACACATTTTCCGGAAACACGACACCTCTCTGTGTGATCTGTCCAGACATGATCATCTGCGCTCCGACGGAAGCTGGGAAGCTTGTTGTTTTGCCCATGGAAGTATATTGTCTATCCGTATCGAAATAATCGGCCATCTCGAAAACATGAGTAACGGATCTCCCGTCCTTTTTCCCTGACACCTTGATTCTCAACAGAGTCGCATCCCTCTCATCTCCTAGCTTCATCCGTTCATCCAGAACCACTTCCAACACCCTTCGCGGCGCAACCTTTTGTCCATCCACATCCACGAGCTCCCTGGAGAAAAATCCACAGGCTTTGAGGATTTTCACTCCCTCCACATGTCCCATGTGCCTGATTGTTTTTTCGGCCAAATCCTTTATCTTTCCTTCAAGCGTATATGTCATCGAATTTAGACCATCGGTGTAAAACCACTCCATTTCAGAAAAAGGATCTTCAAATTCTATCTTCTCCAGTCCGGTTAAAGGATCCACCCTTTCGATTTTCCCATCCTTGAGTATCAACACTTCGCGCTCGTACAAACCCAAGAGGCTCTCCACAGCATAAACGATCCTGTAATTGAGAGGCGGCTTGGGTTCCACGGGAACTCCTCCCACACCCACAATGCCCATTTCCGCTTCATCTAACAGATGAACCGCCCGGCCCACGCAAATATTGGTGATGCCTGGAGAAACGCCCAGTCCAGAAATCACAGCGATCCCCTTTTCCTTTGCTTTCGACTCGTACTCCATCCGCTCCAAAGGCGCCTCTCCCACCAAATCTATATAATGAACACCTTTTGCCACGGCCGTATCCAGGGATATCAAACTCTGTTCATGCAACAGAGCGCAGAGAGCCACGTCTTTTCCCTCCATGACCTCCATTCGCTGGTTCTCATCCTCGATATCTCTCTGGAGAGGCAATAACCTATCGCTTCCTATGAATTCTGTTGCCTGTCCCAACCGTTCAAAATCAATATCCGCAAGAGTCACCTGGCATTCAGGATCACTCTCGATCAAATCTTTCGCCAGGACAACGCCCATTTTGCCCGCCCCCATCACTAGATAATGTGCCATCAATTTCTCCTTACATTTTCAACTTCCCTGAATAATTCAGGCTATTTAATCTGGGATATAATTCCTTGCATATCCTTTTGTTTGAGCAGATCGTTGAATTCTGGAATGTCCTTTTCCAGCAGTGCCTTCAACTGCGCTTGATAGTCAACGATCATCTCCTTATACATGGCATAAACCTCTCTTGATTGATCAGTCGGCCCAAAATCCCCACTGGCCACACTTCCTGCCAACATGCTGACCTTGCCATACAATTTCATCGGCCACCGCAAAATATCCTGGCTTCCCCCTGTCAATTTCAACTGAACAAGATTCTCTTCCACTCCGATTAGTTTTTCATCCAA